>NZ_JBEYXP010000031.1:0-136600 GCF_040704615.1 Streptomyces sp. NPDC046862
CGTCGCCTGGCGCGGGACTACGAAGCCCTCCCGCAGAGATCCCGGGCGATGATCCACTGGGCGATGGCTAACAAAATGTCCCGCGAGCTGACCGGGGAATCCGCACCAACGTGGCGAATCGAAACGGACATCCCACTCGCATCGGCGTGAACACTGATCAGATGCTCTCTTAGCGATCGCTCGGGTCGGAAATGTCGACGAGAAGTGACAACACCGGAGGCCGCAACTGATCCATGCCGTGCGCCTGGGTGAGTTTGATCCAGACGATCGTGGTCCGATGCGTGTATCCGCTGGACGCGTTAGTCGGGGAGGTGCCTGGGGGCGGTGATGCGGGCGGTGCTTGAAGGGCCGGATGGCGGTGGGGAGGCGGCAGTGAAGGGGCGTTGCTCAAACTCGCAGACGTCGCGCTGCAGGTCGCCGAGCACACGTCGTTCTTCTCGACGTTGATCGGCCTACCAGGTGACCGGAAGTTCACGCACGCCGTAGACCGTCATGGCCGGCCGCAGTCGCACTTCCTCGGGTGCGACAGTGAGACGTAGTGCCGGGAAGCGGCGAAGCAGTGCGGGGAGGGCGATGCGTATTTCGGCGCGGGCCAGTCGCTGCCCGAGGCACTGGTGGAGGCCGTGACCGAACGCGAGGTGTCCGGCCGTGGAGCGGGTGAGGTCAAGCGCGTCAGGGTCGGCGAAATGGTCAGCATCCCGGTTCGCTGCGGAAAGTGCGACGGTGACGGACTCGCCGGCCTTGATCAGGCAGCCGTGGAGCTCGATGTCCTCGAGCGCGACACGGACCACGTGGTGGATGATCGTGAGGTAACGCAGTAACTCCTCGACCACTGCAGGGGCGTCTTCCTCCTTGTCGCGGACCTCGGCCAGCTGTGCGGGGTTGGCCAGCAGAGCGAAAGTGGCCAGTGCAAGCATGTTCGTCGTTGTCTCATGCCCGGCGATCAGGAGCAGGAGCGCCAGTCCCTCTCTCTCGTCCGCAGTAAGTCCCTCGTGCGCAGCGAGCCCGCTGAGCACGTCTTCCTCTGGCCAGGAACGCTTGTGGCGCAGCAGGTCCCGTAGATATGCCATGAGCTCCCTGGCCGCCTCTTGCCGGCGTTCCGGTGTGAGGTCGATGTTCAAGAGCGTGGCGGCGTTCCGCTGGAACCGCTGCCTGTCGGAGTAGGGCACCCCGAGCAGTTCGCCGATCACTTGAGACGGGATCGGCAGCGCGAATGCCTTGAACAGGTCGGCCGGGCCCCCGGCGAGCTCCATCGCGTTCAACTGGTCATTGACGATCGCTTCGATCTCTGGTTCGAGGAGCTTTATCCGGCGCACCGTGAAGTCACTGGTGAGCAACCGCCGATAGCGGTCGTGCTCGGGCGGGTCCATGCGGGGGAGGAATCCCGGTAGCACGGGCGTCGTTGCCGGCTGGGCGATCGGTGAGCGCATGTGGTCCGGGCGGACGCTGAATCGGGGATCTGCCAGGATCGCCCGCGCTGCGGCGTAGCCGGTCACCAACCACCCCTGACCACCGTCGGCGTAGGTCATCCGATGGATTGGGCCGAGCCCCTCCCGGCGGCGCAGTTCCTCGGGCGGATCGAACGGGTTCTGGCGGGCCGTGGGCATGACTACTGCCGGGGACGTGCTCTCCATCGGCCGCTCCTCGGTCGGTACGGACCTCCCGATAAAACAGCACTCAATGCAAAACGTCAATGAATGCAAAATTACATCGCATGCGGTAAGCGGTAAGGTGCTGTCGTGACCAGCGACCCAGGGCTGCGCCAGCGGAAGAAGATGCGCACGAGGCAAGCGCTCATCGAAGGCGCCCTGCGATTGTTCGCCGAGAAGGGTTACGACCAGACAACCGTGGCGGAGATCGCGGCCACCGCGGACATCGCGACACGGACCTTCTTCAGCTACTTCGACAGCAAGGACGACATCGTCTTCTTCGACGACAGGTCGCGGCTGGAGCGCGCGGTCGAGATCATCGGAGAACGGCAGCCCGGCGAACCGGTGGCCGACCTGCTGCGGCGCGTCATCGACCAGAGTGTTTTCGCGGACACGGACTCGGAGCTGGCGCGGAAGGTCGGCCCAGCTCGGACCCGGCTGATCGCGTCGGTCCCGGCACTTCAGGCGCGCGAACTGCACCTGCTGTTCGACATCCAGCTACAGCTGACCGAAGCGCTCCACCTGGCTTGCCCCGAGCTGGACCTCGTCGAGGCCGCCGCGGCGGTGGGATCGCTGGTCGGGGCGATCAAGGTCGTCGTCGCCGCATGCCAAAAGCGGGGCAACCGGCCGGAGCAGACCTACAAAGCCGTTCAAAGGGCCACCGACATCGCGATCGACGGCCTCAACTCGCTCCCCCGCCCGGCTTAGCGTGTTCAGCGCACGCGCACTCGGTCGTGGCACGGATAGCGGTGAACGCAGTCTCTGGCCGGTTTTTGAGGCTCGGACGGGTCAGCCTGAGGCTGCCCTCTGCGTCTGGGCGGCCCGGGTGCTGGCAAGCCGCCGTTCGGTCAGCGAGGTCACGTTCGTCCGTTCCGGCTCCGCAGGGACAACAGGATCCGCGACCTCGTCGGCTTCGGCCGCCTTCCGTGCCTCCAAGGCGACCGCGTCTGCGGTCAGGGCGCCGGCCCTGAGCGCGGACGCAAGCCCTGCGACCAGGAGTTCATGGGAGACGTGGCGGCCCATCAGCAGGACCTCGATCAGAGCCCGGGTGCCGTCCCTCTCGCCATGAGCAGCCTTCGCCGCCTCCCACCAGGCGTCATGGACCGGCGTGAACTTCCCTGCGGAACGGGCCTGTTCCAGGGCGGTGGCCCCGGGAAACGCACCGGGCTTGCGGACCAGGGCTTCCAGGTAGTGGTCCAGATCAAGCCGGGTCTGCCCTTTGGTGATCAGCCGCTCATGGCGTGCGACCTCCTGCTGACCGTCGTAGACCACCAGCTCGGACGCGTGCAGCATGGCCCGGACCGTCCGGCCGATCAGCCGCACCGGCACCGAGTAGCGATTGGTGCGGACACTGATCTGGCTGAAGCGGTCCACCCGCAGGCTGAACAGCCGTCCCGTCTCGAAGGGTTCGTCCGGTAACGATTGCAGCAGCGGACGTTCGACGGCGAAGTACTCGCTCACCGGCCGCGGCCTAGAGCCGATCCGGCGCCGTTCATCCTCCTCATCCCAGTGCTCGATCATCGCGTTCAGCTCAGCGAGGGAGGCGACTTCGGGGACGGGGACCATGTGATTGCGGCGGAACCAGCCGATCTGCCCCTCCACTCCGCCCTTCTCGTGGGCGCCCTCGATGCCGGGCAGGCAGTACGCAGCATCGATGCCGAAGTGCGACCGGAACGCGGTCCACCGCTCGTTCTCCGCGCGGGACCGCGAGCTCAGCACCCGGGAGACCGCGGAGCGGAGGTTGTCGTAACGGACTTTGCCGGTCGGCACTCCGCCCAGCACGCTGAGAGCGTGGACGTGGCCTTCAAGGAACGCCTCCTGGCCGCAGGAGGCGAAGACGCGGTGTACGGCCTTGCCCGAATACGACAGACGCATCGCGAACACGAAGCAGGTGACCTGCTCGCCGGCCAGGCGTACCTTCACGTCGCCGAAGTCCACCTCCGCCTCGGCCCCTGGCCTGTGGGACTGCGGAATGAACGCGTGTACCACCCCGCGGCCGGCCTCGATGGCGATCTGGGGACGCCGGTCGGCGACATAAGCCCGCACCATCGGATAGGTCACCGCCTCCGCACCGTGCTCGTCCAGGAGCCGGTCGAAGATTCGCTTGACCGTGTGACGCTGCTTGCGCGGCGCATCCAGATCTGCCCGGAGCATCTGGTCGATCAACGGCTTGTAGGCATCCAGGCGGGTCCCGCGCGGCCGCGGCTTCTTCCGCGGCTCCGGCCAGACCGACTCCAACGCGGCCTTCACCGTGCGGAATCCGACTCCGTACTCACGCATCAAGGCCCGGTACGACATCCCTGCCCGGGCGTCACGGCGGATCGCCGCGTACAAGTCGACCTTGGATTTCGGTGGCGCCATCGCTGCCTCATCCCGCAGAGCACGTCAATGCTCCCACGGCAAGCCCCCGGGTGTTGTCAGAACTCAGAGACATCGCCCTCCGGCGAAACCGGGCGTTCCCCGCTCTGAGTAACAAGTGGTGTCAGCTCCCACGTACAAAACCAGATGTCCTACCGGCTGATCGACGAGAACACCGCACACTACGACGTCTCCCGCATGGCCCGACTGCTGAGTGTGTCGCGGCAGGGCTGCTACGCCTGGAGGAAGCGGGGCCCGTCCCGGCGGCAGACCGAGGACGCCGTCCTGGCAGAGAAGATCAAGGCCCACCACGAGCGGTCGCACGGCACCTATGGAGCCCCGCGCATCCCAGGCCCGGCCTGCGGGAGACCGACGGCCTGCCGGTCGGACGCAGACGCGTCGCCCGCCTGATGCGCGCGGCCGGCCTGGTTTCTTCCCCAGCCCCGGAGCCCACGGGCACGGTGATCCTGCCGCCGTCTGGTGACACCTCCAGGGCGTTCGAGAGCACGTTGCCCAGCACCTGGTGCAGATGACGGGCTGGCCAGCACATAAGGCGTGACCGTCATCACCCCGTTGGGCGGAGGGGCTCAGGCCGCCTGCGCCCGAACGGCGCCGGGCACTCCGGCGAGATGTCCCTCGACCGCTCGCTCGACCGCCACAGCGAAGGCGTGCACGTGCGGCCGCCGGTCGCTGAGCCGCGCCGCGGTGGCGACGGTGCTCGGTGCCGCGTCGCGCAGTGGCACGTAGGCGACGCCGGAGTGGTGGAAAAGCCGGGCGGCGGTCTGCGGAAAGGTGTCCACCGCGCCGAGGCAGGAGATGGCCATCAAGGACTCGCCCACCGACCGGACCCGGGTCGCGACCCGGCTCTGTTCGCCCCGGCGGTCGTCACACGTCCAGTACGAGGCCCAGCCGGCCGGTGCGCCGGTGGCGGCGGTCGCGAACGGCTCGTCCAGCAGATCGTCCACGGAGATGCTCGCCGCGTCCGCCAGTGGGTGCGAGCGGGGCAGTGCGGCGACGCGGGGCTCGGAGAAGATCGGCCGCAGCCTGATCCGGTCGTCCTCGAAAGGCGCTCGCACGATGGTCACGTCCACCTCGTCCGACACCAGCTTCTCCAGCTGGTCGACCATGGTCAGCTCGGTGAACTCCAGCCGGACGTCCGGCCGCAGCTCGCGGTAGACGGAAAGGATCACCGGCGTCAGTTCCCCCGCGGCTTCGGCGAACATGCCGATGCGCAGGACCTGCTGGTGCGAGGGCGAGTACGTCAGCGCGTCAGCGGCAGCCTCGGCCAGCTGCGCCAGTATCTGCTCGGCCCGTTCGACGAACGCCGCGCCCGCAGGGGTCAGCGCGACCCGGTGCGGGCTGCGGTCGAAGAGCTGGACGCCGAGTTCGCGTTCCAGCCGTGCCACATGTCCGCTGAACGCGGACTGCGCGATGTGCTCCAGCTGCGCGGCGCGGCCGAAATGCAGCGTCTCCGCCAGACGCACGACGTAGCGGAGCTGGCGTATTTCCACGGGGACTCCCTTCACCGCCGACGGCTGCGCACGCTAGCGCGGCCCCCGGCCGCGATCGCCTCCGGACTCCCCGGACCGCGTCCGGCCTGCACGATCGTATGACGAGATTGTGTGTTCGCGAAGTGGTCGTTGTCCAGGTTTCACTGGCCTCCGCATAGTCGTCAGCACATCTCGGCGCCGCCCTGGCGTCAGCTGATCTTCAGAGAGGCGGTGCGATGAGTACCGAGACTTCCGGACAGCTCAAGAAGTCGGCCGTGGGCACGTCCGGCATCGTGTTCTTCGTCGTGGCGGCCGCGGCGCCGCTGGGGGCCACGCTCGGCGCGGGCCCTGTCGCCTTCGCCTCCAACGGGGTCGGCGCACCGGGCATGTACCTGGTGGCCGGCATCGTCCTGCTGCTCTTCGCCGTCGGCTACGCCACCATGAGCCGCCACATCACCAGCGCCGGCGGCTTCACCGCGTACATCTCCGCGGGGCTCGGAAACCGCGCCGGCCACGCGTCTGCGGGGATCGCCCTGCTGGCCTACAACTGCATGCTGCTGGGGCTGTTCGGCCAGTTCGGCATCTTCGCCCGGGACCTGCTCGGGCGCTGGGGCTGGCACGTCTCCTGGCAGACACTCGCCCTCGCCGCGCTGGTACTGGTGGGGCTGCTGGGGTACCTGGAGGTCAACCTGTCCGCCAAGGTGCTCGGCGTTCTCATGATCGCCGAGGTGCTGATCCTCGTCGTCTTCGACGCCGTGGTCATCGGCCGGGGCGGTGCCGACGGCCTGAACGTGGACGCCTTCACTCCCGGCCATGTGTTCGCGGGGACGCCGGGCATCGCGCTGCTGTTCGCCTTCACCTGCTTCGTCGGCTTCGAAGCGACGACCATCTACGGCGAGGAAGCGCGCGATCCGTACCGCACGGTGCCGCGCGCCACCTACGTCGCCGTCATCCTGATCGGCGTCTTCTACACGGTCACCACCTGGGCGATCGGCCTTGCGCATGGAGCCGACGCCGGAACAGCGGCGGCGAAGGACCCGGTCGGCTTCGTCACCTCGGTGAACACCGAGTTCGTGGGGAAGTTCTCCACCGACCTGATGCAGGTCCTCGTCGTGACGAGTGTCTTCGCGGTCCTGCTCGCGTTCCACAACACGCTGACCCGCTACATGTTCTCCCTCGGCCGCGGCGGCCTGCTGCCGGCCCGGCTCGGCCGCACCCACCACCGCTTCCAGAGCCCGCACCAGGCCAGCGTGGTGCAGAGCGTGCTGACCCTGATCGTCCTGGGCGCCTTCATGGCCGCCGGCGCGGACCCCTTCACGCAGCTGTACTCCTGGCTGGTGGGACTGGGCACCCTGGCCGTCCTAGTCCTGCAGGCCGCGGTGGCCGTCGCGGTCGTCGTCTACTTCCGCCGCAGCGGTGACGGCGCCCCCCTCTGGCAGACCCTGGTCGCGCCGCTGCTCGGCGCGCTCGGACTGGGGGCCGGCATCGTCCTCGCCATCGACAACTTCGACATCCTCACCGGGATCACCGGCGGACCGGCCTCCCTCCTGCCCTGGCTGATCCCTGCCGCCGCCCTCCTGTCCCTCACCGCGGCGGCTTTCGCCGCCCTGCGTGGGCGGGTCGTTCAGCTGACGGCCCCCGCCAGTCTTTCTCCTACAGCGACGGATTCCGAAGCCGCCGAATCTCCCGCATCAGCCTAGGAAGCCCCGACAACTTCCTGGAAGGACTGCCTCGACCATGCAGAACCTGCAGACTCTGTTGGAGCTCGACCGCCAGCATGTGGTGCACCCGCACTTGCCCCTCGCTGTCAAGGACCACACGACCTTCGTCCGTGGCAAGGACTGCACCCTGTGGGACGCGGCGGGCCGGCAGGACCTCGACGCGACAGGCGGCCTGTGGCTGGCCCAGGTCGGCCACGGGAGGGACAAGATCGCCGACGCTGCTGCCGCGCAGATACGGCGCCTGGAGTACTTCACCAGTACAAGTGGGGAGGGAGTGCACTCCGCCTGCAACGGCCGTCTCCGTACTCACCTCGCGCTTCCCCGGACGATATGACGCGTGCCCTCATGGGCAGCTCTTGAGAACGCCAGCCTGCTCGAACACCACTCTGGTGGCTCACTCCCAGCGCATGCCGAGAGCCGAGAGCTCCTCGACTCGTGCGACCGCGAGCTTGGCCTTACGCGCACGAGAGTTGGCGACGAACACACCAAGCGCCAGCTCAGACCCTTCAACGGTTTCGATGTGCGATCGGGGTACGTTCAGGTGCCCCTCCCGAGTGCGGTACTGGCGGGCCGCCGCCAGGTTCGCCTCCCACTCCTGAGCTCTGCTGCGCCGAGAGACATCCGTCGGCACAGCCAGCTCTTCCGCACGGGGTTCGATCCTCAATACCTCGCCGAGCAACCACTGCTGCACGCTGCGCAGCGCATCCCACTCCAGTCGCTGCACCTGCACCCAGCGCCCGATGTCCTCGCCCTGCACCAGCAAGACGCCTCTCGCTCCGGCAGTGAGCCTCCGGTCTGGCGGTGCATGCGGGCGAGATGGAAGCAGCGCTGCCACGCCACAGGCCACGCCGGACACCATGCGGGATCGATCTCCTCCAGTGCCCGGCGCCGCTCCCGGCTCAGCCCACCCGCCCCGGAGCCCGCCTGCTGCCCCTTCGCCAGGGGGTCCTCGGCACGCCGGGCAGCGGCACGCTGGTTCTTCAGCCAGGTCCCAATCGGGTAGTTCTCCCAGGTGGCCTCGGTGGGGGCCAGCAGGTGGCCGTGCTCGGCGGCCCAGCCGCGGGCCGCGGCCAGGCCCTCGTCGAAGGCGACCGTGAAGTGGGACCACACCATGCCGAGTTCGTCCAACTGCGCGACCCGGTCCGGGCTGAGACTGCCCTGGCGGTTAAGGCGACGCTGGTTGGGTCCATTATCTATAGGTGGGGGAGTGTGAGGGACGTTTGTCCTGCGGCCTCGGGGCGGTAGTGGCGGAATTCCGGCGCAGAACCACACGCTGTCCGTCGCGCCGCAGTGGCAACCCCGGACCTCCAGTGCGTGCGGCGCAGGCCGACCAGTTGGCGTCCGTGCCACTGCCTGTAGTCGTTTCAGGATGATGGTCGGCGGCTGATCACTGGTCGATGTCGTCGAACAGACTGCGTTGGTTTCCGGAACGCTGACGGAGCTGTGACAGCCGTTCACGAAGGTTGGTATTGGGAGTCCAGTCGCTGGCGCTGTCTTCCGGCGCTGGGCGCATTTGCTGGTAACTGTCAATCGCCCAGTCGATTCTTGAGGCTGTGTCGGTGTCCTGTCTCTCTTTGAACGCCTCTTCATACAACCGCAAGGCGTTCTCGACCGGATCGTCGTCCACGTCACCGCTGAACGCTGCAGCCCAGTCCTCCACACTGTCTTCCAGATGGGGGACGAGTTTGCGGAGCACATGCTCGAACATCGCTTCGCGGTCCGTATCGGTGAGGAGGAGCTGCCAGTCCTCGTCTTCAATCCAGGAGGCGTCTGGGCTCGAGACGGCTAGCTCTTTCATACGGTCAATTGCGCGTTGTCGGAATTCCTCCGGCAGGAGATGAGCCTGATGAAGTCGCGCGAGGATGATCGTCAGTTTGTCATAGCTTACGGGTGAATCGAATTGGTCAAGTTCTTCGTAGATCTGTGGATCGGCAGCCACGTAAGCGCGTAGGAAGCCGTCGCTACTGTCATGCGCCAGGTATGTCTGTACGGCCTGCTGCCGTTCGTGCAGTTGTTGCCAGGGCTCAAGGCGTCCGCGGGGCTGTTGACGCAGGGCGGCCACGCGGTGAGCTACCTCTCGGTAAAGGGACGGCGGGATGCGCAGAAGAGTGCCCTGGCGCTGTTTGCTGCCGGGGGCGAGGCAGTCGGTGCGTGACAGTAGAGCCTGATCGCTCATGCCCATGAGGACCATGGGCAGTAGATGGGGCTGGGTGGTCAGCCAGGCGGCGAAACCCTCCCGGAGGGTGGGGTGATGGAACGTCCAGTACTCCTGCCCGTCGGAAGAGGCGTTGAGCCGGAGGAAGGTACCGGTGAGCGCGGCCAAGGCCTTGCTGACGCCAGCCGGCGTGGAGCCTGCCCGCTCGACGATGTCGCGGTCGCCAGCATCGAAGAGGACAGGGTTCGGCAGGCCGGGCAGTGTTTTGTCTCGGGCCGTTGCGTAGGTGAGCGCGAGCGCTGCGTGGGCGTGGGCGTCCAGTTGGTCGTAGACATCGCGGAGCAACTGCTGGGATTGGACCATGAACGTCGTGATGCCCTGTTGGGTCAGGGGTAGTCCGGCGGTGAACGCCTGCAACCCCAGACGGCGCGCGGCTTCGGGGCGGAAGGGGGCCGCGTCGGCTGCTGCTTCCAGGTGCGGCTTCATCTGGGCGCGTACATCTTGGGGCTGATCGCCGGCGGAGAGGTGGTTGTACAGGATCTGCTGCCGCTCTGCGCGCGTGAGGTCGGCGACGTCCACGGTGACGTGCTGCTCGTGCAGCCGGGGATAGGCGTACGGCTTCAGCAGCGGGCGGGCTTCGTTGTAGATGTAGCTGCGAGAGGTCAGCACAATCCGGGCGCCGTTCTTGACCGCGCTCATCACGTGCGGCAGGTCGCGCGCCCAGGCGTGGGTGAGGTGTTCCTCGTGGCGGACCGCGCCGAAGGCGTCGTCGAGCCAGTAGAACTGGTCCTTCTCATGAGGATTCCAGCGTTGCACGAGTTCTTCGGAGGTCCGGGCCTTGATGGCCGTGCAGCCCCAGTTGTCGGCCGCGCTGATGGCCAGCATCAGTGCGATGACGGACTTGCCGACGGCCGGGTCGCCCAGCAGCAGCACGAAGCCGTGGTCATGCAGCGCGCGGGCGGCCTTGCGGTAGGCGCCAGTGACGACGAACGTGGCCACTTGCTCGGGCGCGGACGCCATGAGTACCGAGGCCTGGGCGTAGGCCCGCTCGTCGAGGACCTGTGACAGGTCGCCGAGTCCGTAGACGCGGGGGACGAACATCCGCAGCCCGCGGTGCGTGGCGATCATGTCGCTCAGCCACTGGCCGTCCAGGACCAGCGGATGCGCGACCCCGCACGCGCGCAACCGACGGTGGATCTCCTCCTCGGAGACGCCAGTGACCCGCGCGTTTGTCAGCAGCACGTAGGCTCCGCACACACCGCGCTTCACCAGGGCGCTGACCTTGTCGAATTCGTCTTCCAGCTCCGACGGGGTGAGCGTGGCGTCGGCCTTCTTGGTGTGCTTGCACTGCAGCACGAACGGCCCTGGCGGAACGTCTCGAACGCCACCGGAACCGGTCGGAGGCTGCCAGGTACCGTAGAACGCACCGTCCCGGCCCCCGTCGTTGGAGTCGGCGAATGCCTGCACCGACTGCCCCCATACTTCCCGCAGGACAGCCGCGCACAGGTCCTGGAAGGCCCGCCAGCCCAAGGTGTGCAGGGTAAACCGGGGAGAGCCGACGGCCACGACTTCGCCTGCACTGCTCACGCGCCGTCCTCGCTGTCGTTCTCATCGGCGTCATAGTCGGCGAGCGCGGCCATCGCCTCCCACATGGCCTCGTCGTCGTAGTCCGGCACCACCAGGTCGGGCTCGAGGCCGTCACTATCCGGATCGAGCTCCTCGGAATGGGCCAGCACCTCGACCAGGAACCGTCGCGCGGCCTTCAGTAGGCCGGGATCATCCAGCCACAGGCCGAACTCCAGGCTGCGGCGGGAGCTCCCCGTGCCGTTGGCGCTGCCCAGCCACAGCCGGTGCGGCGTGAAGCCGGTGACATCTGCCACGCCCCCCAGAGCGTCCTCGTCGTGCCACCACAGCTCACCCAGCAACATCATCTTGGTGTGCAGAATCGGGACGAGATGGTTTCCGGCTTTGCGGTAGCCCAGGGTGCGCAGTGCCGGCAGCCGGATGCGTTCCCGCGGCGAGCCGGGGCCCAGCACTGGTGCCTTGCCGTCCTGGTGGAAGCGCAGCTCCTCCAGCTCGGAGAAAGCCCACGCTGGAAGGCCAGCCGCATCTTTCACCGCCTCGGCGACCTTCCGTAACCGCTCTGCGTGGTACTTGCCCCGTGGCTGCTTGCTCACCACCACGCACGCGGAGGGGAACTCGGCGATGCGCTGGAGCAGCTCGGCATCGTCCACCCACAAAAAGGCCCCGAGCATCGCGGGCCCCAGACTTCTCGACCGCCGCTGCTGTTCGAGATCACGCCGGAACTCGTCAATCCCCTCGATGAGACCAGCCAGCACGTTCGTCCCGAACTGGACGGGACGTTTCCCGCCCTCCAGGACTGCCTGTACGTCGAACTGCTTGGAAAACGACGGATCCATATGCCCCCCTGTGCCATCAGCATTATGACGCGACACCACGTACTGCCGGGCGCTGAGCAGCAGCGGGGAGTATGGCCGCCGGTGGCCCCTGGCGCACGCTGACCTGCCCTGGCCGCGCCGGCGCGTACCTGACCGGCGCCAAGGCGTCAACTGCAGGGCGGTGATTACCTAGGGCTCGTGATGTGCGATGGACGTTTGACAGAGTCCTGACGTGCGGTGATGAGTTTGTCGGACCGCCAAGCAACGGCAGATGCACTGCTGCGCGCGCCCCTCGTGGGCTGCCGTCAGTGTTCCTGTTCGCCGATGGCGCGTTGGAGCTGCCGGTACTGCCACAGGTACCCCGGCTCGAGTTCAGGGGCGGACGCGCGTACGCACCACAGCACGTCCGAGATTTCCGGTGCGTTCGTTTGCGGGTCCAGGCTGGCGAGGCGGTTGAGCAACAGGGGATTGACGGTCAGGAGCAGGTCGAGGGCTGCCTCGTCCCAGCGTTCCTGTTGGTGCAGCAGCCGGATGCGCAAGGCCCCGCAGAGCGACGGATCAAGGCTGCTACTAAGGCTCCAACTGGCGGAGTCGGTCCGGCCGAGCAGGCGCAGCGCGCTGTCTTCGCGGCTCGCGCGTTGCAGGCGGCGGGCAAGGACGTGGCGTGCTCCCGGGTCACCGCTGTCGATGGCCTGTTGCAGTTCATGTTCGACGTGCTCTGGGGCGTGGAGTTGGTCGTAGTAGGCAGTGAGAGCTGTCCACATGCCTTGTGTGGACTCCTCCCATCCCGATGCCCTCTTGTTCTCCCATCGCTCGTGATGAATGAGTTCGTGGCAGACCGGAACCATGGCTGACAGTCCGCTGAGTGCCATCAGAGCGGTGGTGATCTGCCCGCAAGGGGGTGGGGCCACCTCGCCATG
Source organism: Streptomyces sp. NPDC046862 (assembly GCF_040704615.1). Classification (NCBI taxonomy): domain Bacteria; kingdom Bacillati; phylum Actinomycetota; class Actinomycetes; order Kitasatosporales; family Streptomycetaceae; genus Streptomyces; species Streptomyces sp. NPDC046862. The sequence continues at coordinate 12,693 of NZ_JBEYXP010000031.1, forward strand.
GGGGCGGACGAGGCACACGGCTCGGTCAGTGTTGCCGGTGTCGAGAAGGAGACAAATCAGCTGGTTGACGGGGTGTTGTGGAGCAGTACTGACGATCTGGCGCAGCAATTGGCCTGCGTGCGAGGAGCCGTCGGGTAGATGGAGGAGAGCCTCGGCCAGTACCGGTCCAAAGGAGGACTGGCCCGCTTCGAAGGCGCGGCGTGCGATCGATTCGGCTTCCTGCCACTGGCCGAGTCCGACATGCGCCAAGACGTAGTAGCCGCGGTCAAAGCCGGGCCACAACTGGGCCGGCTGGGTAGGTCGCCAGCGGTCGAGCAGTTCGCCCCACTGGCCGGCCCGGCGGTGGAACTCCAGGATCGGCATGTCGTGGCCCGTGCGATCTGCCTCCTCCTGCGCTTCCCTCTCGGTGAAGGTCCTGCCCGCGAGTCCAGGGTGCAGTTCGTGGAACATCATGGTGAGGTGCTGACCAAGCTGCCCTGTCGGCCGCGGATCGGCATGCTCCGTTGCTCTGCCGAACTCCCGCTGCAGCTCAGGAGCAAGGTCGTCGTTGCTATCCGGGTATGGGGGCAGTACCGGCGCGGCGATGCGGCGGGCGATCTGTCGCCGCTGCTCCAGGACCGCGTCGACGCCCACGACGCCTGAGGCCGCTGCGCCATGCAGCAGTGATCCGAGCTCCTCCGAGTGGCCGTGGGACCACAAGAAGAGCAGCAGGTGATTCCAGCCGTACAGCGATCGGCCGTCGTCCCATTGGACCGCCATTCGCAGGAGGCGGTCCTTCTCGGCCTCGAACTTGCCATTAGCTGCCGTTGCGGTGTCGATGGTGGGCTGCAGCCCGGTCTGCTCGAGCAATGCTGCGATCCGCCTGCGCCACCACGACCGGTGCTGAGATTCGCCCGGGCGGACGTTGCTGAAGACGGCGAAGGGATAGCGGAAGGCCAGCTGTTCGGTTGGGTCGATCCAGCGAAGCCGTTTCACGACCCGGAGTTCAGCCTGCAGCGTGTGCCGAGCGGGTCCTGAGGAATTCCGCTCGGCGAGCAGCCGTTCCAGGTCTGTCCAGCGCGCACGCGCGGTCAAGGCGGTGAAGAGGCCTTCGGGTCCTCGGCGGTATTTACGTACGTCTGTCTCCGCGGTCCATCGGTCGAGGACGTCGTCGTACATGCCGATGCCAACTAGGTACTCGTCCAGATGACCGCGGGCCCAGGGACTGAGCGATGCTGCGTGCCGCAGGAGGGGGTCAGCCTGCGGGCCTTGCCCGCGGGTTAGATAGAGCCTGCTGAGCCGTTCGGCCGCGCTTGCAGCGATGTCGGGGATTGCGCTGTCGAGGGCCTTGCGCAGGGCGATTTCCGCTGTATCGATGGCGAGGGCGGTCAAGGCCCGCTCACCGAGAGTGAGTGCGGTTTCCGGGTCGGCTGCGGCGGCCAGCACGCGCCAGACCGTGTCAGGGACGGCTCGGTCGCGCTGTGCCTGTGCGTCGTCGACCAGGTAGTCGAACGCGCTCAGCGCGTGGCGGTCGTCGGCAGACGGGATGAGCAGGCGGCTGTAACCGCGCCGACGGCGGGTCGCCCAGTTGACGGCTGCGTCTAGGTCTTCGGGTGTGACGTCGCTGCGCAGTTCAGCGGGAATGTAGTGCAATGTCAGCGGGCGCAGCAGATTTAGCGGGACTGGGCGGCTCCAGCCTGCCCGGGCGCAGTCCACGGCAGCGTGGACTAGCGCGGCGCCGGCGAACTGCCCGTCGGCGTCGTTGGTGTGTGCCTCCAGCAGATCGCGCAGTTCCGGACCGGCGGCTAGGAGTTCGGCGAGTCCGAACCGATGCGTCCCTGGCAGGGTGGCGGCGATGCGCGGATCGCCCTCAAGGCGCTTGGCCCGCTCCAGTTCCTCGGTCGTGAACAGTCGCTCCAGCGCGACGGTCTGGGCACGGTCCAACAGGGCCTGGACCAGCGTCAGGCTGTCGGCTCTTGGCCGGTCCTGGTTGCTCTGGCGTCCCCCCTCTGTGGAGTCGTCGCGCAGTGCGGCTCGTTCGCTGGACCTGATCGTGGCCAAGAGGACTGGGCGGCTCGGGTGCGCTAGCAGCCGGTGGAGGGTGTGGACATGAGCGCCGCCTGGGCCGAGATGTAGTTGGAAGTCGTTGAGCCAGACAATGGTGCGAGACAAGTCGAACTGGGGGTCGGAGAGAGGAGCCAGGTCCTCGGAAGAAACCGGGATCAGCAACTGCCAGCCTGGCAGACAACTCCACATCGCCTCTGCCGCCGCGCGCGACTTGCCGGCCGCAGACGGCCCCTGGACAAGGACGAGTCCACCTTGATCGCGGGCGTGGGCCAGTGCCAGGCGCAGTTCCCCGTCGCGCTCCCGCTCGACATAGCTGGGCAGCTCCGGATCGAGGACCACATCACCGCGTCGGGCGCGTACGGGCGGTGCGGGATGGATGCGCAGCAGGGCACGGTCGCGCACTGCACCGACATACGGCAGATCGCCGTCAGGCCCGAGATGCACGCGACCGCGCAGCAGCAGATGCCGCCGCTGGAGCTGCGCCGCCGAGCGGTGGGCGCCTGTAACCGCGCTGCGCGCGGCTGTCTGCCGATCCGTCTCCCTGACCTCCGCACGACGCTGCTGATCTGCGGCCTGCGCCTTGAAGCGCAGTCTCTCCCACTTCTGGTCTGGATCGATGCCGCACGCCGCCAGCACCTTCTTGAGGGTTTCGGGCGTCGGAGCCCGTGCAGCCCGGAGCGTCTCGCTAACCACCGTTTCACCGAGCCCGCAAGCCTTGGCGAGCTCCGAGTTTGATGCGAAGCCCGCAGCTTCCGCGGCCTCTCGCAGCCGCAGTGCGAGCTCGCGCACCGGCTGGGGTGCGGCCGGATCGACCGGCTGGCGCCGCCGTCCCATATGTTGCCCCGATTCTTCGCGCGAAGAATCCGTTTCTCCGCACCGATCACTAGTGATTCTCCGCGTATTCCCCGCTCCATGCCAGCCGCGCCAGACGGGGAATCCCCGCTCGCCGACAGTGAGTGCGACGGCCGGACAGCCCAGCCGCAGAAGGGAATTGACGGTGAACACGCTGTACGAGCTCGCTCACGATCTGAGCCCCCTCCAGCCTGTGCTCACGCTCCTGCAGGTAGCCATCGGCGGAGCCAATGTCCTCCTGAAGCTCGCGCTCCTGCGGCGTGTGCGGCAGGACTGAGGAGATGTCTCGCGGGTCAGTAAGCGAACACGTGAGAGTAGTCGGCGGCCCCCGCGCGGCGGCGGGGGCCGGTGACGGACGGCGTTGATCGTGACACGACCTGTTTCTACCGCACCTGTGTGGCAACGAGCGCGGATTATCCATAGCGCGCAGGCCTGTGCGGTGTGTTTGGCGGGGATGTCACCTGGTCGTATGGCCGTCTGACGGTCCGTGCCTCGGTGCCCGATGGGGCTTGGTTGTGTTTGGTGGGTGGAGCAGAGCTATGTGGCTGAGCGTTCGATCTCTCCGTCGACTGGTGTGGAACGCTGGGTGGTGGCCGACGCACGCACCTTCGACCTGCATATAGAGGCGTGTGCGTTTCTGGCGGGGTTGCGTAGCAAGGGCCGCTCGCCGAATACGGAACGGGTTTACGCGGGCCGTCTCGCTCTCTATCTGAACTACTGCACGCAGCGCCGTATCGAGTGGTCGCGTCCGAGTTTCATGGCGCTGTCCGGGCTGCAGCAGTGGCTGGTCACCACGCCGCTGCCGGCCCGCAGCCGCCACTTCCCGACCACGGCGGCGCCCCGCTACCGTTCGCAGGGTACGGCGAACGCGGTGATGACGGCGGTCACGGACTTCCTGCGCTTCGGCGCACTCCACGGCTGGGTCCCTTCGCAGACGGCCGGCTTGTTGTCGGAGCCGAAGTTCCTGCGGTTCTTGCCGGCTGGTTACGACGTCGGCGAGCGCGGCCAGTGGCGCCAGGTCCAGGTATCGGCTTTTCGTTTCCAGGTCAGTGAGCCCGGCTACGAGGACCTGTCTCCGGAGCAGATCCGCCGCATGATCGCGGATACGTCCCGGGCGCGGGACCGTTTTCTCATCGCGCTGCTCGCTGCGACCGGCCTGCGGATCGGGGAGGCCCTGGGCCTGCGCCAGGAAGATCTGCATTTCCTGGCCTCTTCACGCTCCCTGGGCTGCCCCGTACAGGGCCCGCACCTTCATGTGCGGCGCCGTACGGACAACCCGAACCGGGCCCTGGCCAAGTCCAGACACCCTCGCTACCTCCCCGTCACCCCCGACATCGTCTCCCTCTACACCGACTATCAGCACGAACGGAACCTGGTGGCCGAGGCGGCCGAGACCGGCATGGTGTTCGTGAACCTCTTCCGCCCGCCGCTGGGCCGGGCCATGACCTATCCGAACGCCAAGAGCATCTTCGACCGTCTGGCCCGCCGCGCCGGGCATCCGGCGCGGCCGCACATGCTGCGCCACTCCGCGGCTACCCACTGGCTGCGTGGGGGAGTGGACCGGGACGTGGTGCAAAAACTGCTGGGTCACGCCTCGCCGCTGTCCATGGACGGCTACCGCCACGTCAATGAGGCCGAGACCCGGGCGGCTGTCGACCGGGCACAGTCATGGCGGGAGAACCAGTGAGCACGGCTGGGGCGCCTGCGGTCGGACTTGCCGCACCGACGAGGGCCACGAAGAAGTCGTGGGAGACGTGGCTGCGTGCCCACATCGATCCCGCGTGGCGGCCGGGGGAGTGGGACAGCGCCAGATGGCTGTTCACCGGAGACCTCGACAACCCGCGCACCTCGTCCTCCCGCTGCCGCACCCGCCGCTGCGAGATGTCAGGAGACGTTCTGCACCTACTGCTCAGACCAGCGCAGAAAGAGCGGCCTGCCGAGGGAAGAGTTCGCCGCCACCTTCACCCCCACCCGTTCCAAATCCCTGCCTCTCGCGGTCGTAGGCCCGTGCACGCTCACCCGTGACGGCGCGCGGTGTGTACGGCCCCAGGTGTCGGGAGGCCTGTGCGCTGCCCACCACAACTCCCGCAGGTATCACACGGCAAGAGGCACGTTCGAACGCTGGCTCCGTGAGCGCGCTACTCCCTTCACTGACGTGCCCGTCTGCATGGTCACCGACTGTGCTGGCGCATCCATGAACTCCCGGGGGCTGTGCAACTATCACTGGCGTGCCTGGAGGGCAGACTGCCGCTCCAGTACCACTCCCAGGTCTGTTGCCCAGTGGGCGCCAGGGCAGCCGCTGTATCTGCTGGCGCACCAGTTCCATCTCGCCCCATTGCCCGAGTTGCTGCGCTGGGAAGCGCTCTACGCCGTGCAGCAGATGGACCAGTGGGTACGTGCCCTGGAACCGCACTGGATCCGCGGCGTGATCAGCCACCTCACCACTGCCGACACCCTCCTGGATGCCACCAACGCGGCCCGGCTCACCAGGCCGCATCAGTCTGCCGTCCGTACATTGGAGAACCTGCAGTCCGCCGCCCGCGCCGGATACAGCGAGTTCTCCGGGATCACCCTCATCGACCAGGACGTGATCGATCTGCGCATCCTCGGGTTGCGCCACAGCGCCTCCGGCAAGCGTCGGCATCTGCCCGGCCGCGTTGATCTCCGCACAGTCCGCCAGCCCTGGCTGCGCCAGGCGCTGCGTCATTGGGTGACTACCGCCCGACCCACCACGGAAGACTTCAAGCGCACTTTCCACGCGACGACCATCGCCTCCACTGCACTCGCCCAGCGCGCCGACGCCGGCGACGATCCCGCCGTCCTGACTTTCGCAGATGCCACCTCGGCCGTCGACGCTTTCCGAGTTGCACGCAGACGAGACGGAACCCTCTACTCCTCTTCCTTCCGGCGCAGCCTGTTGGGGGTGTTCTTCCAGCTCATCGCCTACGGCCGCCGCTGCGGCACCCTCGATGACCTGGCCGGCACCTTCACCCGCGTGCCCGTCGAGCACGTCATCTCCGTGGAGGAACCCAATGAGGACTTCATCGGCAAGGCCATCCCCAAGTCCGTCATCCGGCAACTGGACGCCCACCTCGACACCCTGGGCACCGGAAACACCTACGGCTGCCGCGACATCGCCCCAGACGCCCGGCACCTGCTGTACCGCACGATGTACATCGTCCTGCGCGACACCGGGCGCCGCCCGCTCGAGATCGTCTCCCTGACCCGTGACTGCCTGGAAACCCACAACAGCCAGCCCACCCTGACCTGGGACAACCACAAGAGGAAACGCCACCGCCGACGTCTGCCGATCACAACCTCCACCGCCGACGCCATCCGAACCTGGCAAGCCTGCCGCGACCAGCTGCATCTTCCCGCCAAGGGAGACCGATACCTCTTTCCGTCCCTCACCCCACTGAGCGACGCCCCCTACATCTCCAGCACCTACCTCAGCGACGCACTCAGGCTCTGGGCAGACGCCCTGCCTCAGCTCCACGCCGAGGGCACCGACTCAAGAGGGCAACGCCTGATCTTCGACCGCTCTCTGATCTACCCCTACGCCTTCCGCCACTCCTACGCTCAGCGCCACGCAGACGCCGGCACCCCCGTCGACGTGCTGCGCGAACTGATGGACCACAAATCCATCGCCATGACGCAGCGCTACTACACCGTCTCCCTCAAGCGGAAAAGCGAAGCCGTGGCCAAACTCAGCGCACACGTCCTCGACCAACACGGCCACCTCAGCCCCAGCTCGAGCACGGCCTACGAGATGCGCTCCGTCGCCGTTCCCTACGGCGGCTGCACCGAGCCGTCGAACGTGAAAGCCGGAGGCCAGGCGTGCCCCATCCGCTTCCAGTGCGCCGGCTGCGGCTTCTACCGCCCCGACCCCTCCTACCTGCCCGCCATCGAGCACCACATCAACGAACTACGAGCAGACCGCGAAACCGCACTCGCCATGGGCGCAGCCGAGTTCGTCACCACCGCGCTCACCGCACAGATCACCGCCTACCAGCAAGTCATCGACCGCATGCACAAACACCTGGGGTCCCTCCCCGCTTCCGAACGCGCCCAGATCGAAGAGGCCAGCACTGTGCTGCGAAAGGCACGAGCAGGCGACAACCACACACTCCTGCCCCTCACCACCGCCCGGCCGAAAGACCCCCGATGAATCCCCGCGGCAACCCCGCCCCCCTCGCCGAAGCCAGACGCCGTCACAGCCTCGACAAACGAGCCCGTGTCCTCACGGTTCTCGCCACACTCGAGAAACAGGAAAAGCCGCTCACCTTCGCCGCAGTCGCCCGCGCCGCCCGAGTCTCCACCTGGCTCACCTATGCCCCCGGCGTACGCGAGCACATCGAGGCAGCCCAACTACGCCAGGCCCACAGCACCCCACCATCTGCCACGGCAAGCCCGCCCTCTGCACTCAGCCTGCGCACCGAACTCGAAACCGCCCGGAAAGAAATCAAAGACCTCCGCGACGAACGCGACCGGCTCAAGGCAGCCCTGCGTCACCAACTCGGCCACCAGCTCGATGCCATCCACGCCCCTGACGCAGCGAACAGAGCAGACGAACTGACCACCCTGAACCAGGACCTCACCCGCCAGCTACAGGAGGCCTCATCAGAGAACGCCACATGCCGCGCCCGCATCACCACCCTTGAGGAAGACCTGACCGCCGCCCGCACCAGCCTCCGAAGGATGATCCGTGACGAAAACCTTCGGTGAGCGAACACGTCACCGCCGACACAGGGACTGAATCATGCCCAGCGCATTCCGATCTTCGACAGCTGTTCGATCCGTTCCGGCGCCAGCGTCGCGGCCCTGCTGCGGGAGTTGGCCACAAAGGCGCCCAGCCGGTGCTCGACTCCATTGACGATTTCGATGTGCTTGCGTGGTACGCGGAGGTGTCCTTCGCGTTCGTAGAACTGGCGGGCGGCTGCCAGATTCATGGCCCATTTGTTGGCCTGGCTGGTCCGTGGCTTGGGTTTCTCGTCCTCGGTGGCGGGCTGGATGCCGAGGATATGTTCGCACATCCACCGCTGCACGGTGGTGAGCTTGTCCCAGCCGAGCCGCACCGAGCGCACCCACCGCCCCAGATCCTCGCCCTGGCGGACGACGACGCCCGGCTCGGTGGGCAGCTCGCCGCCCTCCTCCAGGTGCAGTCGGACCAGGTGGAAGCAGCGCTGCCATTCCACCGGCCAGGCCGGGCACCAGGAGGGGTCGATGTCCTCCAGCTGCTCGCGCCGGTCCTCCGACAGGGCGCCGGCCGACGATCCGACCGGGAGCCCCTGGGCACGCCGTTGCTCGATCTCGGCAGCCTTCCGTGCGGCGGCCCGGGCGTTCTTGAGGAAGATCCCGATCTTGGCCCCCTGGTGGGTGGCATCGAGCGGGGCGAGGGCGTGCCCGTGTTCGGCGGCCCACCCGCGAACGGCGGCCAGGCCCTCTTCCCACGCGACATCGAAGTGCGACCACACCATGCCGAGCTTTTCCAGCTGCGCGACGCGGTCCTCATCCATGTCCCCGCGGGCGTAGAACCTCCTGTTGTCGGCGATCCATTGCCCCAGTGGGAACGCGGCGAGCGAGGTCGGCCAGCCCTCGGCTTCCGCTTCCTCACTCGCCGGCACGCGGTACGTGAACGGGACCTTCAGGTCGCCGTGCTCGCGGGCGTAGACGACGGCGGCTTCGACACCGCGTCGCCAGTGCTGGTGTTCGGGACTGAGGACACGGAGGTTGATGAACGCTGCCAGCTGCGCGGGGTCGCGCGGCGTGGAGAACTTCAGCAGCTCCCGAGCCGGCACCGACAGCCGGTCGCTTCCGTCGCTCTCGCCCTCATGCTCCCCGCTACGGCTCTGAACACCGCTGACACGGCTGCGTGCCTGTTGCTCGGCGAGCTGCTCGACGACGCGGGCATCGTGTGCGCGGAGTGCCTCGAGCAGTTTCGCCAGTCCGCCGTACGCCCGGCTTGTGAGCATGTTGTCCGGTGTTTCTCCGGGGCCGAGCAGGACCGGCACGACCAGCGACGCCGTTTTGCCTTCGCCGGGCTGCATCCGCAGCGCCCGGCCGACGGCCTGGACGAGGTCGGGCATGGAGCCGCGGACGTCAGCGAAGTACACGGAGTCGCAGTGGGATGTATCGATGCCTTCGCCGAGCACGCGAACGGATCCGAGGAACGTCTTTTCCACGACCGTGCCGTCAGCAGCGATTGCCCTGGAGAACTCGTCCAGAACGCGGCGCCGGTGGTTCGGCTTGTGCTCGCCGCACAGCCAGTTGGCCCAGATGGTGCGCGGGTACAGCTCGGGGTCGGCGGCGTGCAGCCGCGCGGCGACATCGGGAAGGCCGGCCGCGAAGGCCTCAGCTTCCTTGACGACGTGGTGGAAGACGAGCGTCCTGCGGAAGCCTTCCTCGGCTGAGGCCTTCACCAGCGCAGTCTGGAGCGCGGCGAGCCGGGCCCCGCGTACCTGTTCGGACCGTGCGTCCTCGCCTAGGAGTTGTGCGGCTTGGAGCTGGGTGTCGGTGATGTCCAGGCACACCACCTGGTACGGCGCGCAGATGCCCCGGTTGATCGCTTCAGACAGGGTGAGGGTGTAGCAGCGGCTGCCGAAAGGGGAGTCGGGGTCGTCCTCCATGCTCGCCACCAGTTCGCCCGGCCCGCCCTGCTCGGAGTCCTCGTCGAGCTGCCACAGCCGGGGGGTGGCGGTCATGTAGAGGCGGCGCAGGGCTGGGATGCGGGTGTTGTCGTGGACGACCGTCCACGGCCTGCCGATCCGGCCCGAAACCCTGTGCGCCTCGTCCACGACGATCAGCGACCACCCCGGAAGGCCGGCGGCGTGCGCGCATTCCATTGTGCCGAGCCCGAGCGAGGCGTACGTGGCGAACACCGTGACCTTGTTGAACGGCCGCACCCACGAGACCAGCTCGTCCACGTCCGTGGTGTTCGGAAACCTCACCTCGTCCCCGCGCAGGGACGAGACCCCGATCATCGGGCCCGTCCGGCCGCCGGCACGCCAGGATGCCTGAGTCTGGGCGAGCAGATCCAGCGAGGGCACGAGTACCAGTGTCACGTCCAGCTGGGGATGATGTGATCTCTACGGAGTCCATGGCCTTTGAACTGCGATGCTGCAAACAGAGCCGGACAGTTTCCGCAGATGGCTGACCTGCATTTTCTCTGTTTGATGTTGGGTTGACCTGGTGCGCTGCAAGTAGTTCCGGACGCCAACTCATGCATGCCAGGACGTGTTATTGCATGAGCAGGACCGTGCGAACGCTTCCGGTGTGGAAGTCCCTGGTGATCAGTGCGGCGTCGTGGGGAGGCTCCGCCGTGGACCAAGTGGCGGGCGTGTGCGGTGGTCTACTGGGGGAGTAGGGGCCTGCTGTCGGGTGGGCCGATCCGGAAGGAGATCAAGTCCGGTGCCTGACCTGCCTGCTCCGAGCTCGACGGGTGTCCGTATCGCGGGTGACCGTTACCAGTGGTTGATCGCTTGGCAGGGCTGCGTCGCAGCAGTACGGGACGCAGCCCTTCACGTGGCTGATCCGGTCGTGGCAGTCGGCGTTGAGGTCGACGGCGTGGGCAACGTCGACGATGTCGTCTTGTACCGCAAACAGCCTCCGCACACCTATACGCAGGTCAAGTATGCGGCGGACAGCAGCACGCCGGTCAACGAGGAGTACCTGCTCAAGTCCAGCGACCAGGGCGGGCCGTCGATCCTGCGGAAACTGGCGTGGTCCTGGGAGCAGCTGACCCAGGACGGGACCCCGGTCGACTTCGCGTTGCTCAGCAACCGGTCGCCTGACGCGGGAGATCCTCTGATCTCCCTTCGCGATTCCCGCACCCAGCTTCTCCTGCCGAAGGCGGCCCGGCAGGGCCCGCGCTCCAAGACGGGGCAGGCGCGGATGCGTTGGGCCGAGGGGGCCGGCCTCAGCCAGGACAGACTGCTGGAGCTGCTGAAGGTGCTGCGCTTCGACCTGGCACGGGACGTGCAGCATCTGCATGAGCACCTGCAGATGATGATGTTCGCCGCGGGGTTGCGGTTCGACGAGGAGTCCATGCACGCCGGAGCGGACTGGGTCGCCCGCCAGGTCGCCGACGGGCAGCGCCGGTTGTCGCTGGCGGACATCCGCGAGGCGATAGGCGCGATGCAGCTCGCTGCGGGCTCGTCACGGGCGGTGCTGTCCGTGGCTACCTTGAAGCCCGACCCGATGGCGCAGGACGCCGATTACGCGGTGGACTGGGTGGACCGCTTCGAGAGCGCCTCGCAGTACACCAAGCGTCGTCCGCTCGCCCCGGCGACCTGGGAGCAACTGCAGGCGGACCTGGAAGCGGCACCGTCCCGGATGGGGCCGGGTTCCACCGCCGTGGCCCTCACCGGCAGTCTCCGTCTGGCCCCTACGTTCATGGTCGGCGCCGCCTTTCGGATGGTGACCGGTGTCGACATCGCCGTGGCCCAGCGGGCCCAACTGTGGTCGTCCGGTGAGGAGTACGGCAGCCCGCTGGAGCCGGCCGTCGACGAGCATCACCTCGATCTCGGCCCCGACCTCGCGGTGGCCGTCGCGGTCGCCACCGACCCGACACGGGATGTGCTGGAATTCCTGCGCGAGCAGCAACTGCCCGTCTCCCGGCTGCTGGTGCTGCGTCCGCCCGGCGGGCCAAAGGACAACGCGATTTCGGACGGGGCAGCGGCCAACGCACTGGCGGTCGGCATCAGGGACTGTGTCCGCCGCGCCTGCCGCCCGCATCCCCAGATCCATCTGTTCCAGGCCGGTCCCAAGGGGCTGGCCCTGCTGCTGGGCCATCGGTGGAACCGACTGCGCCCCACCATCGTGTACGAGGACGTCAACGCGGAGCAGGTGTACGAGAGGGCCTTCGTCGTCAACGCGTGAGCAGGACCGGGCGCTGACGTGGGATGCAGCGGGAGCGTGTGGTCCGGCTCTTGCGCGGACGTTGTCAGGGGGCTGCCGTTGCAGGGGGCGGTATGCCCTGGGCCAGGCGCAGGTCATGGTGGACCAGCGTGAGGCGGTCGCGGGCCGCCAGCCAGCCCAGTGCGAGGGCGACCGGCAGCGGGCCGTGGAAGAACAGCAGTCCTTCCACCGCGGTCGTGCCGCCCAGGTGCTGCGCCCACTGCCGCCGTGCGGCCTGCCAGTGCTCCCAGATGTAGGTGGTCAGCGCGGCGTTGAGGCCCGGGTCGTCGGGCAGGTAGGCGTCGCCGGCGTCGATGACGAGGTAGGCGCCGCACGGGCCCTGCCCGCCGGCGGGGCCCGCATCGAGCAGACGGTAGCCGGTGTGGTGTTGCGGCCCGTAGGAGACCTGTCCGGTCGCCGCCACGTGGCGGGCGTCGTCGACCATGGAGGCGGCCGACGCCAGCCGCACGATCACCGCGATCCGGTGACGCTGCTGCCCGGGCGCCTCGGGGATTGCCACGAGCGCGGGTTCCTCCGCGCGGTCGACCGAAAGCAGTTGGCCAACCCGGGCGCGCTGCTGCGCGCCGAGCGGGTCGCGCAGCGCGCTGCCTAGCACGACCCCGGGAACCACCGACCGCCCGGCCGCCTGGGACAGATGCATCACGACGAGCGACGTCTGGACGTCGCCAGCCAGGCGCCGCCCGAGAAGAAAGGCATCCTGCAGGTGCGCGAGGACGTAGAGCGCGACCTCCGGCTCCGTGTTCCCTGACACCTGTAGTTCCTCGATCTGCGCGTCGACGAGCCGGGCGACGAAGTCGACAACGTCTGGGCGGCCCTGCACCGAGATTTCTCCGGGCCACAGGAGCGCGCGGTCGACGACCAGTGTCGCGGCGTGCGTCCGGCGCGACGCGTTCTTCAGCGCCAGGACGCGGGACGCCTGCGTCCGGTCTGCCGGATACAGGCTGACCACTACGCCGAGCCCGCGTGGACGCTGCAGCACCCACCCCGTCAGGACCAGGAGCAGGGCCGCGGCGAAGACCACGGCGAACACCCACGGTTGGCGCGTCCACTGCTCGAGGATGTTCGGCACGACCCCGAGCGCGACGGCCGTACAGGCCGCCATCAGCAGCGTGCCGCCGCCCTCCCGCGAGAACACCAGCCGTCTCAACTGCCCCAGCCACCGCATGCGCCCCGCCCCTCGCCCCGGCCCTCGGTCGCGACGATCCTGCGCCAGGAACCGGGGGCACGCCACCCCCGGCACCGCGGCAGGCCGCACGACCGACGCCTTGGCCCGTGCACGCCTTGCCGAACCGGTGCGTCACCTGCGCGCATGCGCTGCCTGCCGCCCGGGGACCGCGCCGTGATGATCAACTGCCCCGGCGGTGCAGGGGGAATTGTCAGTGGTGCGTTCTACCGTTGTGGTTGAGCAGCCGGAAGTGCCTGTTTGTGGCCGCAGGTCTCCCTCCGAGGAGCCAGCGGCCGCGGTGTGCACCCAGGCCGGACGACGCGCCTGAGGAGGCACAGCGCATGGTGAACGGTGAGCTGTCCGACGCGTTCCTGTTCCTGATGGCCCCCAACGAGGCTGTCGGTCCTCTCCCGGCCGGCCTGGCGCTGTCAGTGGTGTGAGCCAGGCCCAGCGCTGCCAAAGCAGTCACATCTCTTGGATCGGAGGGCCCCGATGGCTCACCTGAAGCAGCAGTTCAAGGAGGCGCTGAGCTCCATCGAGCCCGGCGACGACAAGACCAACGCGCCCGAGGCCCATCGCCTCGTCCGCGATGCCCTCGAGGCCGACTCGAAGCTCGCCGAGTACGGTGTCAGCCCGGTGCTGATCGGCTCCTACAAACGCAACGTGTCCATCCGCAGAATCAAGGACGTCGACGTGTTCGTGCGCCTCGCCGAGGTCCCCGGGGACGTCACGTCGAAGGACATCCTCGACAGATTCTTCAAGGTCCTGCACGCGGAGTTCGGCACCGACGCCGACGGGCACCGGCGCACCAAGCGCCAGGACCGGAGCCTGCAGGTCTCCTTCCCGGAGTACGACCTCTACGTCGACGCGGTGCCTGCCCGTCCCTACGGTGACGGGACGTGGGAGATCCCGCAGAAGGGCGACGGGAACGAGTGGGTGCGCACCAACCCCGACGGGCTGACGGCACTGTCGAGCACGATGAATGCGAACCACGACGAGTACTACGTGCCGACCGTCAAGCTGCTGCGTCAGACCCGTCGTGCCCTGCTCGGCATGAAGAAGCCCGGCGGCTTCTTCATCGAGATGGCTGCCTATCAGGCGTTTGCCTCGGGCGCGGTCTCGGGCGACGACCAGGCAGAGTACTACGTCTCCGCACTCCGGGAAGTCAGCACGATCGTGGAGAACTTCGTGGCCTACAACATCGCGGTGGCCGATCCGACGCTGCCCGGACACACCATCCGCATCCGTGCGGCCGACGACGAGCTGGACACCGTGCGGACGCGGTTCGCCGATGCCGCGGCGTCGGCGGAGGCTGCGCTCGACGAGGAGGACGCGGGCAAGGCCGCGCTGGCATTCCGGAAACTGCTGGGAAAGAACGGCGATGGAGACATGGTCTTCCCGATGCCGCCCGGCTTCAACGAGGACGGCAGCAAGAAGGCGTCCGCGATCTCGCCCGGCGCCCGTGTCGTGCCGGCCGGCACGAGGACCTTCGGGTGACCTCTGACGACGTCCTCGAATATGTCGCCTACTGTCGGCAGCACTTCGAGGAAGGCCTGATCCGGGCCGGGTTCAGCGAGGGGGAAGCAGGGTGGGAAGGGCCGGTCCCGCACGCGGCGGGCCCGACCCGCGTCGTGATCGGCCTGCCGGCCCGCTTCCCCTTCCGGCCGCCGACCGTGACGCCGGTTGATCACGACGCGGTGCCCTGGTCCTGGCACCGCGACCCGGACGGCGGTCTGTGCCTGGTCGCCGAGGACGATCACGACGGGTTGTGGTGGACGGAGGCACCGGCGTTCCTCGAACACGTCACCGCATGGTTCGAGCGCGCGGACACCGGCTGGACGGACGACCGGCCCGACCTCGACCTCGACCGGTACTTCCAGCCGTCCACGGACCAGCGCCTCTACCTCTATGACGATCTCGCCCAGTACCTCGACCGCCCCGTCCGCTTCAGCCCGTCCGGCAACAACACGATGCGGATCCGCCACGGCACCCGCCCCGGCAAGACGCTCAAGTACAGCAAGGACCGCTTCGGATACGTGGCCGACCTCGGCGAGGTGGACGTGCCGCCGCGAACCTGGGCGGACATCTCCTCCCGGATCGATTTGCACGCGGACCTGGACCGCAGAATTCGACAGCAGAAGGTCGCGATCGTCGTGCTGACCTACCGGCGCGGCCCCCACCCCGGCGCGATCGTGCTGGACGTGGCGCCCAAGAAGGACGGCGGCACGGCAGTTACACGTCTGCGCTCAGCGGCGGACACCGAGGCCGCCCGGTCTGCCCGCGCAGGCGTCCTCGCTCCCGAACTACGTGGATCCAGGGTCGCGGTTGTCGGCGTCGGCGCTTTGGGCTCGTTCATCGCCGACCTGCTGGTGCGCTCCGGTGCCCGCCACCTCACGCTCATCGACGACGATGTCATCATGCCGGGAAACCTCGTACGCCACCTCGTGGGACCAGACGCGGTCGGACTGGCGAAAGTCGAAGCGGTCAAGCAGTACATCGTCAGGAACCACGAAGCGTCGGCCGCAGGCGTCGGCACCGTCAATCGCGCACTGACGACGGGCTCCGACGCCGTCGATCATCTGCGGAACCACGACCTCGTCGTCAACGCCACCGCCGACTTCGCCACCACCGCGCTCCTGCACATCAGCGCCCGGTCACTGGGCACACACGTCCTATCCGTAGCGCTTCAAAACGACGGCAGGACCTACCGTATCGACGTACTGCCACCGCTCAACGATGCCGCACCGCTGCCGCCTTCGACGGCCAGAGCCGACACCGCGGCCCCGCCCCTGTTCGAAGCAGGCTGCGGAAGCCCGATCTCGCCCACGCCGCCCTACGCGGTCCTCGAGGCGGCGGCGGCCACCGTCCGCCACGCCATCGGCCTCCTCGTCGACCGCCCCCTCCACCCCGCCGGGGAGACGCGCCACTTCCACTCCTCAGCAGAAGGGGATCAGCAGTGACCCGGCCGGCAACAAGGATCGAGCTGCGCCAGGAGGCATACGAGGTCATTGCGTCCGGGACCGCTCAGCGTCTGCCGCGGGAAACGGGTGGCATCCTCCTCGGCTACGGGGAAGACGCCCACATCGTCGTCACCCATGCCCTCGTTGTCGACGCTCCAGGAGCGTCCACCCACAGGTACGTGCGCGACGACGTCAGAGCGAACGTTCTCCTCGCAGCGTTCCTGGCCCAGCGAGCTGATGATGATCCAACCGGCTACGTCGGCGAGTGGCACAGCCATCCCGCACCGTCCGGACCGAGCCCGACCGACGTCGCCGCCATGCAGGCAACTGCCCGGGAGTACGACGGCCCGCTCGCACTCCTCGTACACGCTCCCGGCGCGCAGCAGCCCTTCTTCGGGCTGATCACACGACGCCAGCGAATGGGGCGGGTCGCAAGCAAGGCGGTAACGGTCCTTCCGCCACTATCGAGATCCGAGGCTCTGGGACCACTGCCCGATGGCGCGGTTCGGCGGGACGGCCCGGGTGACGCCCTGCATCAGGCTTGATGAGGGGGAGCGCAGCCGTCAGGCAGATGTCCCAACGCCTCTTCGGCGCTACGCCCAGTCGTCCTCGCAGTCCTGGCGGCCTACGACCATGTCGTTGAGGCCTTCCTCGGTGATGGCCTCGGTGCCGTCCTCGATGGCCTGCTGGGCCGTCTGGCAGATCAGTTGGTCGAGGGTGTCCATGTAGCCACCGGTGCGTTCATGGAGCAACGTGTCGAAGCCCAGCAGGGATCCGGGCTTGTGGTTGTACAGCACGAGGTTGTCGTCGTAGGCCTTGAGCACGCTGCGCCAGTCCGCCTCCAGCCCTTCCCGGAAGGGGATCGGTTTGATCTCCATGACGGGCAGGCTGCTGCGGAACTGCTCCGAGGTGCGGGGGCGCGCGCTGCGGCCGCGTTGGCGGAGGGCCTCGTTGACGATGTCGGTGGCACCGCGACCGCAGTAGATGATCGACAGGCGCAGCCGGGCCTGCAGGGAGTCGAAGTAGTCGAACGCGGTGCCCAGTTCGCTGTCGTGGATGCGGTCGACGCCGTCGATCAGGATGAGCGAGGTTCTGCTCTCCTTCATGTGGTGCACGACGGGTTCGGTCATGTCGGTGCTGCGGTAGTTCCGCTTCTCGATGTTGAGGGTGTGGTCCATGGCGAAGAAGTCCGCGAACGGCAGGGACCAGTCCAGGTTGCTGTCGCAGCGGGGCGGGACGTTGATGTGGACGACTGGCGTCCACACGCTGTCCGGCCTCCGTTCGGTCTCCAGAACTCCCTGGAAGGCGCGGCCGATCTGGAGAAGCAGAACGGTCTTCCCGGCACACCCGTCGATGACCATGCTCATGCGTTTACCGAGGGGCCGGAACCGGTTGGTGCGCAAGGTGCGCCGCGCGTCCTTGAGCCCCTGCTCCACGTCGGGGGTCATTACGGGAATCATCTCCCCGTGGTAGATCATGCGCGGATCGGTGTCGGTGATATCCGTGCCCAGGGGAGCGCAGTCCGCCAGCTCCGGCTTCTTGCGCTCGCGGCGCACGAAGGCGTTGAACCCCTGACGCTCGGTGAGGAGTTCGGGCTCATAGTGCAGGAACTGGTGTGTCGAGTCCGCTGCGACTGCGCGATGCGCGGTCTCCAGGCTGTCCATCAGGTCTCCTGTCGGTCGGGTCCCGGCGGCGCATCGCCGCTGGCGCGGGACTTGGATGACTGGGCCTGCTCGGCCCGCATGCCGCGGAAGATGTCGCCGGGCGCGCCGGCCAGACCGTTGGCCCGAGCGGCGGGGGAGCGGCGCCTGCGGCCCGCGGATGCAGTGGGGTCCTGCTGCGGCGCCGACTCGCCGTCCAAGTCCGTGCAGTCCCGTGCAGGTCCGGGCGCACGCTGGCCGGGGAAGAGATCCTTGGCCGCGACGTTGAGCAGCGGCGCGGGCCTCACGCTGCCCGCGACAGCCGGCGTGATCCCGGCGTACGGGTTGACGGCCGCCTCGGTGATCTCCAGCGTCTGGGGGACGAAGGCGGCCTCCGAAGCAGGGGCGGGGTAGGGGTCGGAGCCGCGGCGAGCGCGGTCCAGCAGGTCGTCCACCGCACGGGCGATGTCCTCCTCGGTGCCCTCCCGGCCGTCCTGCTCGGTGACGAGGAGCGCGGCCTGCTCCCACAGGTACTGGGTCCAGGCGTCGTGGATCAGGTGCTGGTACTTGAAGTCGAACGGCACCCACGGATCACGCCCCAGGTCTCCTTCGACGGTGTGGTCGTAGAGCCACACCCGTTGCGGGACATAGGGGTTGTAGTAGATCGGCCAGCGCTGTCCCTGCCCCTTG
Source organism: Streptomyces sp. NPDC046862 (assembly GCF_040704615.1). Classification (NCBI taxonomy): domain Bacteria; kingdom Bacillati; phylum Actinomycetota; class Actinomycetes; order Kitasatosporales; family Streptomycetaceae; genus Streptomyces; species Streptomyces sp. NPDC046862. Next base: position 30,962 of record NZ_JBEYXP010000031.1, read on the forward strand.
ATGCCGGTATGGCGGTGCCTGAAGTCCCTGATGCGCGAGCTGACATAGGTCCGGTTGTCGATCTTGATACCGTCGCGCGTGACGACCCGCTGCGCGCGCAGCAGCAGCTTGCGGTTCTCCTTGGGGGAGGCCGGCCGGGGCGCCCCCTCGGCCGCCACGGCCGCCGCGTACATCTGATTCGGTGTCAGCACCATGGCCGGCAGGAAGGGGGACCGCAGCCCCTCGTGCCGCGTGGTCTGCCACTCGGTGACCACCCACTCGTGCCACAGGTCCTGCAACTGGTTCAGCGACAGCAGGGGTTCGTGCTCGACATTCTTGCCGCGCCGGTCCAGCCGGTTGCCGGTGTAACCGGCGACGAACTGCGAGAAGCCGCTCTTGACGGAGCGGTTGCTTCGCTCGATGACTGCCTTATCGTCGGCGGTGCGTTCCCGGGCCGGTTCCACCTCGATGCCCAACGTCTCGCAGGCGTCCTTGAACTGCCCGGCCTTGAAAATCTTGGCGTTGTCGACGATCACGGTCTTCGGGCGGATCACCGGCCTGGCCGCGGCACCGGCCATCCGCGGGTCGCGCGCGAGCATCTCGGTGAAGGGCAGGTCGGAGTTCTCCGCCAGCGCCAGCGGGGACCAGCCGGGACGCGCCGGCAGCGGCGCCATCATCTGGGCCAGCAGCAAGGAAGCGTCCAGCGCCTTGGTCCCGCGCCCGCCCCGGCGCCGGCTGCCCGGCCCCTTTTTGCGCCCCGAATGTTTCGGCACGATCATCCCGGCGGGAATGCAGCGGGTGAGATTGTCGATTCCGTAGGTCAACTCCACGTTTACGGGACGCCCGTCGTCGCCGCGGGCCATCACGTCCAGCCCGGTGGAGTCGATCTGCACGCGCTCGCCCAGCAGCGACACCACGGCGGGACGGAAGGGCCCGTCGGCAAGCTCCTCGCCCGGTCCGTCCCGCCGGGCAGCCTTCTCCTCCGACGCCAGGGAGATCCCCAGCCGCTGCAGCAGGTCGTAGAAGGTCGACCGGCCAGGCCACAGCGCGTCGAACTCGTCCGGGTGGGCGCGGCGCAGGGCGATCCGCACGCGCCGCCGCAGCCGTGAGAGCGTTCCCGCCGACTCACCGCCCGGCGTCCGCTCCTGCAGCACCAGCTTCACGAGCCGCTCATCGCAGCGGCCGTAGCGCGAGCTGGTGCGCAGCCAGCGCTGGTCGATCAGGCCGAGGATGCCCTCCTTCTCGTAGGCCAGGCACTTGCGCTGCACGGTGGCGACCGAGCCGGTCAGCCCGGCCGCGGCCAGCTCGGCGGCCTTGAGCGCGTAGCGGGCGCTGCGGGTGGTCGTCGCCGGGTCGTAGCCGGGCCGCGGGGTGAACCGGCCGTCCCGGGCATGGAGTGGGCGGCCGGTCAGTACCTCCTGAACGTGCTCCTTCCAGCGCTGCACCGCCTTGCGCTGGTGCTCGTCCAGCCGGTCCAGCACCGACAGGTCCGGCAGCGTTTCCGGCTCCTGCGGCACCCCGGCCTCATCGAGCACGGCGAAATCGGCGGTGGCGACCAGCACGGACACCAGTACCCGTGAGTCCTGGCCGTGCTCGTCCAGGGCCGCCAGGTGCACCGTGGAGCCCTGAACGGCGCCGATCAAATAGCGCCCTGCCTCCCACCGCACCGTCATCCCCGGCCGCAGCACGTCTGCCGGCCCGTCCGGTTCCTCCGCGCCCGACGCCGACGGGGCACTCATGGAGTCTCCCTGGCTGCCCACACCATGCTGGTGGGGATCAAAGGCAGGCCCCAGTTGGTGGTCAACTCACCCGTCCACAGCAGATACCAGCACAGGGACCGGGGGAGTGCGAGGGAGTCAGCGCCCTCGCACAGGGGGCGCGGCCGGGCGAAGGCCTGCAGCAGCACGGCCCTGGCCTCCTCGTCCGCATTCTCGTCGTGGCGAAAGTGCGAGACCAGATACAGGTTGCGGCGCAGCTGGCCGGCCGGGACCCGAGCCGTTCGCACCTGCCAGCCGGCCTCCTGCCCGGCTGCCCGCGCCACGGCCGCCTCCTGCTCATCGGGCTCCCGCCCGCCCCAGGCATACAGGTACAGGCGCCGTTGCCCGCCCACGGCGCGGGCCATGAAGGCCGGATCCACCACCCCGGTGCGCTCCCCGTCGCGCCACTCCAACTGCAGCGACGGCGCCGACAGATAAGCGATGTCGGGAGCCCGGTCGAGGACCATGGCCGCGTCCCGGTGCTCCAGGGACCGGCACACAAAGCTCTTCTTCGTGGTCGACGACCAGTACTGCCGCACCTTCGATCTGCGCCCCTTGTACGGGCGCTGCTCGTGCAGCACCGGCCACTCCTCGACCGGCGCCCCGTGCAGGGCACGCGGCAGCACCAGGCGCTCCCGCCCCAGATCGTCGCGGTGACGGACCTGAACCTCCATCACATGCCTCCCGGTGCCCGAGGCGGCGGGCCCGGGGCCGTTTCAGCTTCACGACAGCGGCGCCGCTGCGGAGCAGCAGGACCACTGTTCACCAGAAAGAGTGCAGCGGGCCTTGCGTCGGCTACGGCAAGCGTCTCGCCGCGCCGGACGGCCCGCCGCGCGGGCGCTACAGAAACAGCCGGTCCATCTCGTTCGGCATCCGGACCCACGGCAGGCACGTGAGGTCCTGCAGCGAGGCCAGAGGCGCAGCCCCCTGCCCGGCGACTTCCGTCTCCCTCGGGCCTCCTGTGCCGGAGCTCCCGGCCTGCCGGGCGTGCCGGAGCGGACGATGGCCGCTGATCCAGTGCTTCAGCGGCTTGCGGAACGCGAAGCCGCGCTGGCACCCCACACGTCGCAGCCAGGCCTGGCCGTCCGCCGCGCTGAGCTTGCCTGCGCGCCGGCGCTCCTCCAGCCAGGCCATGTCCCAGGCCAGCCGGGCCAACATGCCGAACTGCGCCACAGGACGCGCACGCTGCTCGCCCACCCGCGCCGCGAGCACGGCCCATTCCTGCTCCCTGGCCCGTGACGGGTCCTCCAGGTATCCGACGCACGTCAGCACCGACAGGGCGTCCGCCTCGACCCACCGGGCAGCCGCGTAGCCCAGACGTTTCCGGACACGGTTCAGGCGCTGCTGGGCGCGGACCACTCCCGGGTGGTCGCGCAGATCGATGTAAGGGCGTTGAAGACTGCGCGAGTTGTCCGTCCAGCGCCCATGGCGCAGACACACATGCCACGGATCCGGCAGGATCAGCCAGGCAGGGGAACGGGTGCCACGGCTTGCCGCACATAGCGAACAGGCCTGCACGATGAATCCGGCCCGCGCATCCCACGGCCACTCCCAGTCGTCCGCCGAGCCGTCGGGCATGAGGAACTCATCGCGGAGGCTGACCAGCCGCAAGGACAGCTCGGCCACCGAACAGCCGGAGAGATTAGCCAGCCGCTCGCGCGCATACCGGTTCACGTACATCTCCGTGTACTGCGGATCCACCGGCACGGGACCGACACCGACGCTCGCCAACAACTGTTCCACCGGCCGCAAGTTGCGGGCGGCCAGCCTGGTCACGTACGACCCCGTCGACTCGCCCTGCAAGAACCGCAGCCGCAGGTGCAGCGGACGCCGGCCCAGCCACGGGTCCCGTTCCACCATGACGACCTCCCCACTACCGTGACCATCCAACTCCGCCCCTCCCCGGCCGGCACCCCACACCAGGCAAGTGATCCCAACCGGAAGCCAGTAGACACAAAAGCGTGCCGACTGCGCCGAGGAGAGGACAAAAGAAGAACGTTGCTGGTCGATGCCCCTCACACGGCACTGCACCCCTGGCACGCTGACGAAAGCAGACCTGCCAGCCCGGCCTGCCGGCAGCGGCCCGGCCGAGAGGGAGCCACCGCATCTCATGACCGGCCGTGCCCAACTGCGCCCGCACCAGGAAGAAGCCGTCGCGGCCGGCGTGCACGCCCTGTTGTCCAGGCGCCTGGCGGCCGCGACCATCGTCGCTGCCTGCGGCACCGGCAAGACCCTGATCGGCAAGCGCATCGCCGAGCACTTCCCCTCCAGCAGGCCGGTCCTCGTTCTGGTGCCCACCCTGGAACTGCTGATCCAGACCGCGGCCCGGTGGTTCGCCGACGGGAAATTCGACCAACTCATCGGCGTGTGCTCGCTGCCGGGTGTCCACGACCGCCACCTGCGCGGCCACCTGTGGATCACCGGAGACCCGCACGCGCTCGTCCGGCGCATCGCCCAAGGAGGGCACACCGCCGTCTTCACGACCTACTCGTCCCTGCGGACCCTGGCCGAGGCCCACCGCACCCACGGACTGCCCCGGTGGGACTTCGCACTCGCGGACGAGGCCCACCGCACCAGCGGAGACTGGGACAAGAAATGGGGCCTCATCCACGACGACCGCGCCATCCCGGTCGCCCACCGCCTCTACATGACCGCGACCCCGCGCAACTGGCGCCCCACGGGCAGCAAACGGAAGAAGGCCCGACCGCGCATCGAACGCCTCGCCTCGATGGACGACCCCACTGTCTACGGGCCCACGGTCTACAAGCTGGACCTGGCCGAAGCCATCGAGCGCGGCATCCTCGCCGACTACCAGCTCATCGTCCCCGAAATCCGCGACAAGAAGCTCCTGAAGATCCTTCAGGACGAACTGCCCACACCCCATCTGGACGGGCTGCGCATTGCGGCGATGCAGGCAGGCCTGCTGACTGCCATGGCCGAACACGATGCACGCCAGGTACTGACGTTCCACGCACGCGTTGCCGCCGCCCGCGGCTTCGCCGACACGCTGCCCCAGACGGCCGAGATCCTCGCCGACCACACAGGCATCTGCAACCCCTGGTCACATGCCCTGCACCACCGCCAGCCGGCCTGGCAACGCCAGCTGTACTTCCGTGAGTTCGAGCACTTCTCGGCGCTGGCCCCCGGCAGTGCTGCCGACGCTCACGATGCCGCGGTGCTGGCCAGCGTCCGGGTGCTGAGCGAAGGGGTCGACGCCCCCAACACCGACGGCATCTTCATCGCGGATCCACGCCGAACTCCCAGCAGCATCGCCCAGACCATCGGCCGGGGCCTGCGTAAACCGGCAGGGCAGGACAAGTGCGCCTCGATCTTCCTGCCGGTCTATACCCGCCCGGGGCAGACTACGCAGGAAGCGATGAAGTCCTCCCAGTTCTCCGAGATCTGGAGCTTCTTCAACGGCCTGGCCGTCTACGACTCCAAGATCTTCAAACGGTTCGGCAAGCACCAGCGCGCTCGGCCACAGCCCATCCCGGCCCGTCCCACCCGCGTCGCCGACGTCAACCGTGCCTTAGGGCTGCGCACCCACCGCCCGCACAACAACGCCTACTGGGACCTCGGCTGGCAGGAGGCCCAGGCCTTCCACAAACAGCACGGTCACCTGAACGTGCCCAGTGAATACGTCGCCCCCAACGGACTGTCCCTGGGGCAGTGGATCGGCCAACAGCGCTCCCTCCACACGGTCGGCGCCCTCTCTGCCGAACGCAGTGCCGCCCTCACCTTCCTGGGAATCTCTTGGCCCCACCCCCCGGAAAGCTTCGAACACCACCTGGAGCACGCCACCGCCAGCGCCGCCCGCCACGGCACCCTCGCCCTGGGCAAACACCCCCACGCAGGCGACCGAGCCACGGCCGCCTGGCTCGAGACCATGCGCCGCCGCGCAGACATCGGAGAACTCGCGCCCGCCCGCATCGCCGCGCTCGACGCCGTGGATCCCTTCTGGAACCCGCCCTGGAGCCTGCGCTGGCAGTACACCTACGTTCAGATCCGGCGGCGCCTGACCACCACCCCCTGGCGGTGCACCTACCACCTGGACCACGACCACGACTCGTCCTGGGACACCTGGCTGGACCGTCAGATCACCAACCACAAACTCCTCGCCCCGCAGCAAAAGCACCTGCTGGACACCCTGGCACGCGCCTGCCCCGACGCCCACCCGCACAGCATGCTGCTGACCCGGCCCACGACCCTGCGCGCGCGAGCTTTCAACCGCGGTCTGCGGGCGGCCCGCCGCTACCACCTACGCCACGGAAACCTCAATGTTCCCGCATGCCATATCGAGGACGTCGACGGAGACCCCGTCGCCCTCGACGCATGGCTGGTACGGCGTCAGCGGGGCATCGCGCAGATGACACCACGCCAGCGCACAGCCCTCGAAGTCCTCGACGCCGGGCTCCCGCCCATGTTCCTTCCGCCCACGGGGCCCGCAGCCGCAGCATGACCCGGGCGAGCCCAAGCAGGGCAGATCACCCCTTCGCGGCGGCGTTGACGCCAGCCACCTGATAGAACACCCGGCTCCCGCGCTTGACGCGCCGCACCCGCCCCTGGCTCACCATCGACTCCAGTGCGTTGCGCATCGCCGGCTCCTTGATCCGCCGACCCGGATGCGCCCGGCCCAACGTCGCCGCAACATCCTGCGCGGAACACGGCTGGCTCCGGCCGCGCAGCTCGTCGACGATCAGATCCCGCAACGTTGGTGCCCCGGACGCCGTCCTGGGGGATGCAGCCGTCGAGGGGACCGGCTCCTTCCCGGCCTCCCCTTCACCGGAAACCGCCTCAGGGGCACCCTCTTCCTGGACGCCATCCGCACTAGTGCCCGCTCCCGGCGGTGGCTGCATGCTGTTCTGCAAGCCCTCCAGCCAGGCCTGGCCGTCATCGAGGAGGCGCAACTGGTCCTGCAAAGCGGCGATATCGGTGCGGATCCGCTCACGCTCTTTCGCGATGAGCTCCAGGTCGCCCTTCACCACGGCCGCGTATCTGGCGAGGACGGACGGGAGGTCAGCGACAGACTCATTCATGGGACCGCCTTCCACGACACTGCTCGGCAGTAGCCACGCTAGGCACGTCGGCGATGTCGACCTGCCAAACGTGCATACATGAACGATTGCGACCGACTTCGGATCAGCTGTGACCGCAACGCTTCGTGGTCCGTCGGCGGCTGAAGGAATCGGCGGTGTCGGCCCGTTCGTCCTGACACCGCACCGGCCGCCACCTGCCCTCAAGCGTCGGCGCGTGAACCCCGGCACGCTGCTGAGTGCGCAAGCCGCGGCACCTGCGGCGGGAGCCGTGGCGTGCGCGTCATGGTTCCGCTCACTGTGGTCCAGGCACTCAGCCAGCGCCGACACGCTCCCGCTGGACCGGCTGGATGCTCAAGAGGTCGCCGTCCTGCGGGTCCACGCGGCCAAGCAGGTACCAGAACCGGACGATCTGACGACCGCTCGTACCCACTGGATCATCAGGATCTGCGAACGCCAAGGTGTTCCCATCCTGACTGACCGCGCCTACCCGGGCGCCAGCCCGTGGGTGACGACACCCCCCAGACGCCGCCCCGGCCGCGAGTTGTCACCGACCCAGCGGACGGTCAACCGTGCCCTCCCCGCGGGGCGGGCACCGGTCGAGCGGGGTGGCCCGTCTCAAGTCCTGGCGGATCTTCCGCAAAGCCCGGTGCAGCCCGAATCGTCGTCCATCGCCGCGGCCGTCCTCACCCTGGAGCGGCAACGCTGAAAGAGCTGACTATTCGGCGAGGAGGGACAACAGACAACAACTACCTTGGTATGTCGACTACTTGGGGGCCAGCGCCCCGTCAGAGTTTCCCAGCCCTGGAGAGCCTCTTCTAGTTCAGAGTCTGCGACCTTGCGGTGCGGGTCCTGGCGGTTGCGCTGCCGTACACGAGTGAGCCGCTCGCGCGCTGCCTCCTGCGCGCGGGTGTCTGCCCGTGCCTCTTCCAACTCTTTCTCAGCCTTCGTGAGCTGGTGCGGGATCCGGGCGCGGAAGCTGTTCTCGTCTGCGGCAGCATTCTGGATGGCCACTGTGAAGTCGCGCACCGTGTCCTCGTCGAACCGCTGCTGGTCGTCCATGACAGGAAGAAGATGAGGGTATTTCGCTCGGTGTACTCGCCCGGTGACATCAGTGAGGTAGATCGAGTGGTTTCTCTGGCCCGTGTCGAAGCGGGCATCGAGACCGGCCAGCTCGATCGAGCGCGTTCCCGTTCCGGACATCACCACGAGGACGTGCTTGAACAAGATGAGCTCGCCAAGGCCGTCCAGTCGCTCACCGGCGCCGGGATTGCGCAGCCGTACAATCTGCTGCTCCAGCTGACGCAGCCTTCGCTCGTAAGCGGCCTGCGCCGAAGTGAGTTCGGCCAGCGCACCAGACTCGGCCTGAGCCGCCCTGCGGGCCACATCACGTGCCTTATTACGGGCATTTGCCAAGGCCTCGCGGTCGCTCTCGTATTTCAAGCTAAACGCGAAGGCCCAACCGCCAGGATATCTGTGCCGCCTCCACAGCACCCACAGACCTAAACTCACTACAACGACCACAACCAGCTGTACCGCGTCCATGCCCGCCCCCCCCTGCGCTGCCAACACCCCTCTTTTACCGCCGTCGGGCCGCCTGCGGCACTGGATTGGGGCCAGACGTCAGCAACAACACATCCCACTGCGCACCTTCACCCCGCACGCCCCAGACAGCTCAACCGCCCCAGCCGCACCGCCGCGATCGAGGCCGCCCAGCAGAAGGCCGGCCGTGCGGGAGGCGCCCGGTCTCAGATCAGCACTGCAGCGGCCGCCCCACCACGCCCGCCCGCCGAAGCACCGCGAGGGGAGTGGTGGGGACGCCCGCATTCAGCCAGGGGACGGGGTTGACGGTGACGTCGGTGTCGGGGCACTCCGCGCCGATACGGCGCATCGCCGCCTGCTCGGCCGGGTCTACGGTCAGTTCCCAGGCGAGTTTGATGGCGACCTGGTCGGACAGGTAGCGACACCTTTGGGAGGGGTTGTCGGGCACGATCCAGGTGGTGACGTCCTGGTCGGACTTCTGCCGGTTGGAGCGCTGGCTGACCGCCACCAGGTGGCGGTCGTCGTGCAAGTAGTTGGCGTACTCGACGCGGCGCTGCCGGGTCCACTGGGAGCCGCCGGAGTCCCAGGCTTCGGCGAGCGGCACCGCGTGGTCGATGTCGGTCTTGGTGACCTCGGTGCTGTCGTACCAGGAGTACCAGAGGCCTCCGGTGAGGGTGTCTCAAGGCGCTGCGCGGCTGGTGGCGCTGTGACGCGGAGAGCGTTGCGGCTGGCGTCATGACCGGACCAACCTCACCGAGCACGGCCCCCGATGAGTCCAGAAGATCAAAAACGCCGACAAGCACACCCTAGATCCGCTACAGAGAGCTACTTGTCACTTCGCCGTAGCTTCGGGAGAGCAGGGCCCATTCACATGCATCGCGACGGACGTCACCGCCCATCCAACCGTTCCAACTGCCAACCCGACGAAGCTTCCCGGCCAGAACGCGAGCAGGATGCGCTCTGCCTCGTTGCTGGCCTGGCACACCTGGCTCACCGCTGTCCCAATGTCGTCAATCTAAAGGTGAAGAGCTGAGCGGCTTCTGTTGCCGTGAATCCCTGACCACGGCCCGGGACATCATGCACCGACGCAGCACCTTCTGAGTAGAGTTGGCAGACGCTTCCCTCCCGCTGCATGGCCATTGCGAGGTCCAAAACAACAGTATCTGGAACGTCTTGTCTTTCTCTTTCTATGTTTTGTGTGAGCAGGATTTCGCGGCTTTGGTTGAAGCGTAATATCGTCACCCTGGCGTCACATTGCCTGGCTACCGTGATCAGACGTGCTCGGGCCCTGCGCGTCACGTTGGTTGACTCTGCTAACGCCATGTATCCTGCAGCGAGGCGCATGAGGAGTCGCCGGTCACGTTCGTCGACGACCACCTCAGGAGATGTTGTGACTGCGGCGGTCTCAGCCTGGGCCTTGGCGAATTCCGCTCGGATCGCGTCGGTAGATGCCACTGCTTCGCGCGGTATCCTCTGCAGTCGCACGAGTTCCTGCACGAAGGTGCTCTTTCCCGCAGCCGGTGGGCCCACTAGGACCACGAGCCCGGCCAAGACCTCGACAGGATTGAAGTGCATGACCAGGCATTGTAATGGCGCTGACACTGAAGTAGACGGGAAAGATCTAGACTGATGCGCGTTTCAGTAGACCGTCAGCTTCCTCCAGAAATGTTGCCACGTCGGCGTCCTTCTGGTGCGGGATGAAGTCTCTGCGTAGTCGCGCGACCCTGCTCAAGGCGCGCGGGGAGTGCAGCTGTTGAGTCAACTGTACGACCTCGATGCCGTGTGCAGCGGCTTCTGCCGGTTCCTTCTTGTGCAGGCTTGCGTGCGCAAGGATTCCTGTGTTGATTGCCCGGCGGCGGGTGTGGGTCTGGGGGAGGTCGCGCAGGGCAAGTGCAGCGAATTTGCTGGCGCTGTCGGGCTGATCGAGGTCCCTGAAGCAGTGCGCGAACGCGTCGGACAGATAGGCCTGTTGGAAATACTGCAGGTACTGGGGAGCTTCTGACGGATTCGAGCGGCAGAAGTGTCGCTCGGCTTGGGAAAGGGCCCGCTGACAAGCGCGGGCCTCGCCCATTCGTGCGTAGCCCCTCGCTTCAACTACCCATGTGACTGCCGTTGCTAGCGGCTCATCGCCATTCCGTGTCCCGGCGCGGGCAGCCTCTGCGAGCTGTACGGCCTCTCTGGGGTGGTCGGCATAGAGGGCGAGGTGCCCCATGTGGGTCGCCATCACCTGAGCACCGTAGCTTCGGGAGTCTGCTGCGTTTGCCAGGCCGAGTGCTTGGATGTAGTAGCGCTCGGCAAGACTCAGCTCGTTGCAATCGACAGCCATGTACCCTGCTGCGGCTGTGAATTCTGCGGCCAGATTGAGTAGCTCTCGCCCGACCTTGTCCGAGCGGGACTTCTTCAGCAGCGGACCCACGTCGTAGCGAAGGTAGTTGACCATGTGTCGTCGGATCCTTTGTGACCCGAACGTGTGACTCAGCCGTTCGAATTCATCACCCAGCGCGCGGACCTGCTCGACATCCGACATGCTGACGTGTGTGCCCGTGCCGGTGTAGGCAAGTTCCTCCCGCGGGCTGCCGATGAGCCAGTCTCGACTGGCAGCTGACACCGCACCAGCCGCGAATACCGAGCCGATGAGGAACTCTCGGCGCTCCACGTCGTACCTCCATAAGCGCGACGCTGTAGCCACAGCGTCTTCCATGGTTTTCGGGTAGCGGAGGCCGATCGTCTGGTCCTCGGAAACAGCTTCCATGCCAAGATCTCGTGCAGTCACCATGCGTCCTATGCGATGCGAGAACACTTGGGCCAGCAGAGCGGGGGTGGGATCCCTCGGTACGGATCCGGCTAGCCATCGAGCGACTGAGGTGTGATCGCAGCGAACGCTGAGACCCTGAGTCGCAGCGAGTTCGCTGACGCGGCGGGCCAGTCCCTTGCGAGAGAAGCATGCCTCGTGAAGCAACTGCCCCAGTTGTTGATTGGGTTCCCGCTGATGGCCCATCGTGCCCCCGATCTGCTCTCCGTTCCTTCATGGTACGAACCCGCTACTGCATTACTAAGTCTTTACCTGCAATGCGCCCTCTTCGAGCCCCCCAGAGCGTCTGTCGTCCAGTGCACCGCGCCTAGGCCCACCCTGCTCGGGTCACGGAGAGTGCTTCACAACAGGCATCCAGTGGGGGCGGCAAGCCGCTCCCGGTCGTAGGGGGTTGGGTATGTCCAGGGGGTGGCGCAGGAGGCCGGAGTTGTCGCGAGGTCTCTCGTTGGCAGCAGTAGTGGGTCTGACGCTCGTGCTGGTCGCCGTTGCACCATTTGGTGACCAGTCAAGCGTGATCGCACCAGTATTGGCGGATGTGGTCGTGCGAGTAATCAACCGGGGAAGCGTCGAGCGTGAACACACACGTCCTGTGAAGGCTGACCGGCGAGCAGAGAGGCAGAGGGCAGGCACCGCACGGCTGCGCGCGGGGGCGTGCCGTCGCTCGGGACACTGCACACCGCGCACTGACTCTCGGTCTGCTCGGTCGCGATGTAAGCGCTGGCGTATTCGCCGGAGCCGCGGTAGCCGGAGGCGCCCTGCACGCCCGAGCACCACGCATCCGTGAATGGAGCCTGGGCCGGTGGGATTGAGGAGACACTGCCTGCGTCGACGTGAGAGCCAGTATGGCGAGGGCCGCCCGGCCCCACCGGACGGGAGGCTCTCTGACGACAGTTATCACATCGCTGGCCCTGGACGGGCGCACATAGGGAAGTGGCCTGAATGGCGGCTCAACGGCTGTTCTGCATGGCATAGTTGAGCCATGGGGGAGTTTGTGGAGTTCACGTTCGACGACGGCCAGGCAGTGCTGGTGGAGGTCTTTCCCAGTCCGCTCGCCTCTGCCTCAGGGCAGGCGTCAACACCCGGGTCAGCGCCGCTTGTGCCTGTCGCCGGCGACGGGAACGGCCGGGTGGCCCGTGCGGCTCAAGGCGCGCTGCGGCAGGTATTGAAGCCCTTGGTGCCGGTACTTCAGTCCGTCCACGACACGGTCGCGGCAATGGACCAGCGGCCGCACCAGATCACGGTGGACCTGGGAGTCAAGGTCGGTAACGATCTGACGCTGGGCATCGTGGCCAACAAGGGTGAGGCAAGCCTGACGGTTACCGCTAGCTGGAACCTTGACACCTCCGCACCGACGGCATAGCCATGCATCGCGGGTACGGTAATGATCCGGACGCCCGTATCCGCAGAGCCTGGGCCACCGTGCACGCCCGTCATTCCTCTGCGGCAGGCTTCGGCGCAGGTGTCGTCGTTGCGAACAGCGTTCTTGTGACCTGCGCTCATGTCATCAACGCGGCTCTCGACCGGGACAAGCTGGAAACCGCCCCACCGACAGCCGAGGAGATGGCCCACGTCGAAGTCTCCTTCCCAGGCTCGAGCGGGCTCCGTCACCCTGCCAAATTGGTGCACTGGCTTCCACCTGAGGTAGACGGAGGGCAGTGGTGGGGCGGCGACCTCGCGCTCTTGAGCGTGGAGAGTCTCGATCAGAGCGTCGTACCTGTGCCGATCAAAGAGGCATGCGGCCGCAGGCTGTCCACGTGGTATGCCCACGGCACCCCACGCTCCCTCGTCGACGTCGTTCTACAGACCAGCATGGGGCCCTGGTACATCCTGGACCCAGGGAACGCACCGCTGAAAATCCAACCCGGACACAGCGGCGCGCCGCTGTGGGACCGAGAGCGCGGCTGCGTGACCGGACTGATGGTCTCCACGGAACCCGACAACCCCCGCTCATACGCCATCCGCGCATCCGCACTGCTACAATTTCTCGCTGCTGCGGACGTACTGCCGGAAGCCAGACCGCTGAGTCCAACGGAACGAACCTCCCGGCGCGCGCTCATCGCCACTGTCGACCTGCTGTCCGACAGCACCCTGACGCGGTGCGCGGAGCGCTTCAGCCGCGCCCTCGACCTGCCCTGGAACCCGGACACCCCCGAAACCTTGGTCGACCTGGCGACGGAACATCCACGCGGTATCCCAGTGCTCCTCGACACGCTCACGAAGGACGGACCCGTCGCGACGCGTGTCCGGGAGACAGCGGCACAGCTGACACCGGTACGCCTGCTGACCCCGGCAGAGTACGACGAACTGATCGAACTGCTGGGCCCCGCCGGATACGCGGATCTCCGTAGCGGAGCCCGCCTCGCCGTCCCCGACCTCCTGCTGACCTACACGGGACAGGACGACATCAGGACTCTGATCGAGGATCTGGAGGACCGGAGGACCGAACCCGGCGTCGTACCTCACCTGCTCCAGGTCGTCGAGGAGGTCGCTGCGGTTCGCGGAGCAGACGGAGACACCCTGCGTGCCTGGGCGGAGCCCGTGGCCGCACGCGCGGGAGCCCTCCCCGGAGCCATCAGCCAGTGCCGGTCATCCGCCGCATCCCGAGCCCGCGCGCGTACCGCGGATCCAGTGCTGCGCGTATGGCTCTGGGCGGAGCCGGCGGCTGACGCCTTTCACTACGTCATCCGCCTCTACGACGGCCACGGACGCGACGCAGGCACCTGGACGGACAAGGACACCCTGCACAGCAGGTCACAGCTGTGCGCCGCTCTCTCCGAGGCAGTCGGCCAGCTCGACCAGTACACGGAATCGGCAGGCGTGGAGTTCCTGCTCGAGGAGGGCTACTTCGGTCTGGCAGTGGACCGGTTCCCGACCCGAGCCGGAGCACTGGGTGACAGAGCAGTCGGCCTGGACCGGCCGGTGGTCATACGAGGGCAACACGTGCCCCGCAAGGGGCCATGGCAAGAGAGATGGGCGCTGCGCCAACATCCCGGAGCAGGCCCCTGGGTGGTCCTTGACGAGGGCGCCGCGAACAACACGCTGACGGACCGACGCGACATCGCCTGCGTCATCGCGTGCTGCCCACCCGAGGAACGCGACCGCACGCTGGCCCTGTGCCGCTGGCTCGGTGTGCCCGTCGTTCTCTGGCACCGCGGTGCCCACGGCCAGGAAGCCGCCCACGCCCTGCGGGCCGTCGTACGGGAGGACTGGCCCCACAGTCTTCCGCTGGAGGTATGGCGGCAGCGGGCCGCAGCACTGAACGACACGGCACACATGGGTGCCCATCTGGCCCTGCTGTGGGAGGACCCGCGATGGCAGCCGCCGGAACCGAGGCTGTCAAACCCGACGAGACCGGGAGGTGGTGCCGCGTGAGCGGTGGACGCGAGCAGGAGCGGCTCTTCCGCGGCGACGGCAGTACGTACGACGACGCCGTGCCGCTGCCCGAACCTCCGCCGTGGCGGCGGCCGCGGCCGGACCACGATCCCGAGCGCGCCCGCCGGCCGTATCTCATCGGCCGGGAGCAGGTGGAAGTGGTGAACGCCGCCCTCAGGCTGCGCCGACCCCTCTTGGTGACCGGCGCCCCTGGAACCGGTAAGTCGTCCCTGGCCCACGCCGTTGCCGGCGAACTCGGACTCGGACGGGCCCTGGTATGGCCGGTCAACACCCGAGCGACGCTCACCGATGCCCTCTACCGCTACGACGCCATCGGCCGCCTGAGAGAGAAGAAGGACGGCGCAGACGACATCGGCAGCTTCGTACGCCTGGGACCGCTTGGTACGGCGTTGGCGACCCAGCACGAAGGACGACCGAGACTGCTGCTGATCGATGAACTCGACAAGAGCGATCTGGACCTGCCCAACGACCTGCTGTTCGTACTGGAAGAGGGCGAGTTCACCATTCCCGAACTGGTCCGCCTTCCCGCCGAGCAGGCGGAGGTGGCAGTCCATGTCGAAGGCTCGCAGGATAAGGTCCGGGTACGGCACGGCACCGTCCGCTGCCAAGACTTCCCCGTCGTCGTGATCACCAGCAACGGTGACCGGGAATTCCCCCCAGCATTTCTGCGCCGCTGCATCCGGCTGGAACTGCCGCAGCCCCGGCCAGCCCAGCTCGAGGCCATCATCCGGGCACACTTCGCGCAGGACGGCCTGGAACGCCTGGAGACGGACTGGCCACGAGTGGAGCAGCTCATCCGGACGTTCACCGACCGCCGCAGTCTCGGTGGACTCGCCACCGATCAGTTGCTGCACGCCATCCATCTGCTGCTCCAGGGCCTTGATCCCGACGACGAGCATCTGAAGGAGGCGGTGCTTCGTGAGCTCAGGGACGGGGGAATCCGGTGAGCTGGGTGATCCCTGGGGTGCTCGTCTCCAAGCCGCGCTGAGGGACGTGGGAGTAGACCCCGCGAACCTTTCACCCAGAGAGTTCAGCGATGCGCTGTGGCTCGCCCTGCACCAGCCGCGTGGCGACACCCCTGTTGCTCCGCGCTGGTCCCAGAACAGTCCCCAGTCCGAAACCGCTCGCGCCGTAGACGAGCGAACGGATGCCTTCGGCGAGGACGACACCGCACCCTCCTCCGCCGACGGCCGGCACGCTGTATACCCCCTCAGCCCACATAGGGGAGGCGTCACGCCGGGCACGCCGGTCCGTATTCCCGGAGTCAGGGGCTTGCCTCACCCGCTGGCCATCGCCAGAGGGCTGAAGGCACTCAAACGACGTGTACCCTCCCTGCACCAGTATGAGCTGGACGAGATCGCCACCGCCGAGGCGATCGCCGATGCCGGGGTACTCGACGCCGTGATCCGCCCCGTCCGGGATCGCTGGCTCCATCTTGTGCTGGTCGTCGACGACGGCCCGTCCATGAGCCTGTGGGACGACACGATCAGTGAACTGGCCGACGTACTCACCGGCTCAGGCATCTTCCGCTCGGTGCGTGTACGCCCTCTCGCCGCGCCCGCCTCCGACGCGGCTGACCGCACAGTCGTCTTGCTGGTCACCGACGGAATCGCCCGCCATTGGCACACCGGATGGGCCCATTACCGCATGGCCGCCCTGGCCCGGCGGGCACCGACCGCGGTGGTGCACCTCTTCCCGACCCGGCTGTGGAGCAGCACCGCCCTGGCAGCCGAACCCATGACCGTCCGAGCGAACGGGCCGGCGTCGCCGAACACGCTGCTGAGCACGCACCACCCCTGGCTGCCCGCCTCACTCGGCTCAAGGCCCGCCCTGCCCGTGCCTGTCCTCGAACTGGCCGAATGGGGACTGCGCCCCTGGGCCGAGATGGTCGCTTCACCCGGCGGGACCGCCACACTCCGGGTCATCGACGCGGCCCGTCCCGCACATCCTGACCCCTCCACCGGCGCAACGGAATCCACCGCCACTGAGGACGACCCTGCCGCCCCCGGCACTGCCGCCCAGCGCATACAGGCATTCCGGACCACGGCATCACCCGAGGCCTATGAACTCGCAGGCCACCTCGCAGCCGTCGACCCGTTGACACTTCCCGTCATGCGCGTCGTCCAGGCCGCCGCACTGCCTGACAGTAACCGCGCCTGCCTCGCCGAAGTACTGCTGAGCGGCCTGATGAACATGGACGACTCACTCGACGGCCACGACGTCTTCTCCTTCGCACCGGATATACGGGCCCTGCTCCGCACGGTCATCAGAGCTGGTGCGGCCCGAAGCACCGTCGACGCCGTGAGCGACTTCATCCGGCCGCGCCTTGACCGAAGCCCTGACTTCCCAGCTGTCATCGCGGACCGCACAGGCACACTGACCCTTCCGGAGAACGGCGAACCCTTCGCCGAACTCCCGCGGCCGCAGACCCCCGAGCCACTTCGCGAACCCGTTTTTGGCGATCCATCCGCCACCGTTCGAGGACCGGTGGACAGGCGCGGCTGGAAGCCGAGGCTGGAACCAGCCCGAGTCCACGCGCTGATCGTCGGCATCGAAACCTACGGCGTCGGGACGTCGTGGGACCTGCCCGGGCCGGCCCGTGACGCCGTACGCTTCCACCAACTGCTGCGCGAATCGGGCGTACCGGAGGCCAATCTACGACTCCACCTCGCCCCGCTGGCGCCGTACGCGCCGGAAATCCCCTACGCCCCCGCTGACCACGGCGCCCTACGCCGAACCATGGTGCAGGACCTGCCCGTGACATCGGGCGACATCTTGTGGGTGTGGTGGGGCGGACACGGGGTGCTCGACAGTTCCGGGCAGCTGCAGCTGTTCACCGCAGACGCCACCAGCACTGACAAACTGTGCATCGACCTGGACTCCGCCCTCACCACGTACGCCAGCGACGCGGTGCCCGGCTTCGCCGAGCAACTGTGGGTCGTGGACGCCTCCTCGAACTTTGAGGAGTCCTACCCCTCCTGGGAGCCATTGCCGCGATACTCCCTGCCTGTGGGCCGGCCCGATCCCACCACCCACCAGGCGGTGTTGCGCGCCGCCAGCCCCGGGCAGGTCGCTGCCCGTGACCCCGCGCACGGCACAGGGCTCTTCTCGGACGTCCTGCTTGGCCTGTTGACCGACCGTGCCGCCGTCCTGCCTGCTCTTCCGGACCCGGAGGAACTGTTTTCCGCCGTCCGGGCACACTTCGCGGCTCTCCAGGAAACGGGCCGTACTGTGCAGCGACCCGAACTCCGGTTCCAGAGCCAGGGAGGTACCGTACTCTTTTCTCCCCGGTCCGACCCTGCCGACGAAGCTCGATCTGCCTCCCCATATTCCAGACTGGATCGGATCGTGGAAGCCTTGCTCGCGTACCCTCTGATGAGCGACCCCGCCGAGCGGCACACCGTAGTCGCCTCACTGGACCCTGGCATCACGGGTACGCTGCCTCGTCACGCCAAGGCACGAACGGACATCACCGGCATCGTCACAAGTCTGGCACGGCGACATGCTCAGGCATTGCAGGAACTGTTCGACGCCGTGGCAGCCGTCGATGACGATCCTGAGCGGGGACAGGAACTTGCCTCAGCCCTCAGGGAGTTCGTCGCACAGGTACCGCGCGCGCCCGACCGCAACAGGTGATGCGGGATTCAGCGAACCTAGCACCCGTCGTTTGAGCAACTTGGTTCCGGCTGGCTGCTACTGCGGCCTGGGGGGACTTTTCCAGCCGGTGTTAGTCCAGGCGGTCGAAGCGGTTGCGGCAGGTCGGTGGCGCAGCAGCTGACGCCGGGGAGGGCTGAGATCTCCATCGGGCTGGTCGAGGTCCGCCTGCCCTGTATGTAGCTGCACCGTCGCCAGATGAGATCAGGTGCGAGGGTTGGCGCTCGGCCTAGACCTGCTACCGAGGCGTTGAGCCGACCGTCGAGCAGTGTCATCTGCGATTTGGAAAACCATGCTGCCTGTCCTCGAGTGCGCCCAGGACGAAGTTACCTGCATACGCCAGCCCCAATCACCCGAACTGACCCGCTCAGAGGCCGGGGGTGGCGATGCGCGCCCAGACGGTTTTTCCGGTGGGGTCGGGTTCGGAGTAACCCCACTGGCTGGTCAGGGCGTTGACGATGAGCAGTCCCCATCCGGTTTCGGCGAGGGGGTGAGGCTGGCGGGGGGAGGGGGGAGCGGGGCTGGGGTCGGCGACGGTGCAGATGAGGGCGCCTCCGGTGCGGGCCATGCCCAGCCATGCCTTGGCGGAGTGTTCGCGCTGTCCGTCCAGGGCGTGTCGGACGGCGTTGGCGGTGAGTTCGCCGACCACGGTGGTCATGTCGTCGGCGAGGGCGTCAAGCTCCCAGTCGTGGACCACGTCGCGTGCGAAGCGGCGGACGCTTTCGAGGCTTTCGCGTTCGCAGGTGAAAGCGCGGGCGGCGAAGCCTGCCGCGCTGATCCCGAGGGCGAGGCCCCAGTCCGGTGTGGTGGGCGGAGCCAGCGTCGCGTGTTCGAACGGGCCCGGATGGGCGGGAAACAGAGCTGGAGAGATTCCCGTGGCCCGGCTGAGTGCCGCTGCCCTTGTTATCGCCACTGTTCATCCCCCCGGAAGACGTCCAGCTGACGGGCTGTGAATCCCTCGCCCTGACGGGTAAGTATCCTCGCCGCCCCGCCCTGGATGCAATTGCATCGGTGACTTGCATCCGAACGGGACGGAAAGGGAACGCATGTCCCCAGAGTGAAGGCTGGAAAGGGCCAGAGGCAGGAGAACTTCGGACAGCACTGAAAGAAGGTGGGAGATGGAGCAGATCAGCAGCGGCGTCCCGGCGGATTCACTGCGCGGGGTGGTCTGGGTGAAGAGCCGGCACAGCACGGCCGACGGGAATTGCGTCGAGCTGGCGTTACTGGCCGGGGGAGCGGTGGCGGTGCGCGACTCGCGGGACCCCCAGGGTCCCGCGCTGGTGTACAGGCGGGCGGAGATCGCGGCCTTCATCGCGGGGGTGAAGGCCGGCGAGTTCGACCCGATCGTCGGCTAACGCGCAAGAAGAAAGGCCCAATTGGGTCCTTGCCGGGCGGCATCCTGGGAAACTGACGCTCGTCGTCCGTCCTTCACAGGAGACTCGATGCCTACGTCCGCCCGCCCGGTCGATGCCCCGACCCTGGAGTACTACCTCGCCGCCTCCGCGCGCAGCCCGATCGCGCTGCGCCTGGTGCTGGGCCATCTTCTGCGCACGCTGCGCAAGGCGGCCGGGATCGACGCGGAGGCGGCGGGCCGGTCCATTCGCGCCTCGGAGGCGAAGATCTCCCGGATGGAACGGGCGCAGGTCACCTGCAAGCTTGACGATGTGATGGACCTGCTCGCCCTCTACGGCGTGAGCGACAGCCAAGTCCTCGCTCACTTCGCGGAGATGGTGCGCGCCTCCCGCCAGCCCGGATGGTGGCACCGCTTCGACGGAGTCCTGCCGGATTGGTGCGGGAAGCTGATCGGCCTGCAGGAAGCCGCCTCCATGATCCGCACCTACGAGGTCCAGCTGATTCCCGGCCTCTTGCAGACCCCCGCCTACACCGAGGCGGTGATGCGCCTGGGCTACCCCCTGGCCCAGCAGGAAGAGATCGACATCCGCGTGGAACTGAGGATGGCCCGCCAGACCCTCCTCGCCCGCTCGGACGCCCCCCACCTGTGGGCGGTCCTCGACGAGGCCGTGCTCCACCACGCCATCGGAGGCGAGCACGTCATGCGCGAGCAGGTGCACCACCTCGTGAAGATGGCCCAACTCGACCACGTAACCCTGCAGATCGCCCCGTTCAGCCGCCCGGCCTGCGTCGCGGCCGGCTTTCCCATAACCCACCTGCGTTTCAACCTGCCTGCCCTGCCGGACATCGTCTACCTCGAGCAACTGCGGGACGCCGAATACCTGAACAAGCCCGAAGAGACTGACCACTACCGCTCCGTCCTGGACGGCCTGGCCCAGGCCGCGCTCTCCCCCCAGGAAAGCCTGGACCTGCTCGAGCACCACTTCGGCTGAGCAAACCCGCCTGACCTACCAATCCCGCTGCGCGGATCAGGGCGCGCAGGCCACGCCGCCGTACTCGGCCCATTCCGGGCCCGTCTCAGCGCCCCGGTCACCGCCCGGGCGCCACTGCGAGACATCGACCAGCCCCGGCGCCAGCAGCCGCAGCCTGCCGAAGAGCTCGTCGACCTCCTCACGGGAGCGCACACGACCCCATCGTCCGCCGGCCGCCTCACGCAGCAGACGGGTGGCCTGCTGCCGTACCACCGCGTCCTGGCTGGTCAGGTGGCTGGCCGCGACGAAGCTTCCCGGTGCCAGCAGCGACGCGGTGTGCCCCAGCAGCCCGGCCGGTTCGTACACGGTGTGCAGCGCCGAGACGAACAGCGCGGCCACGGGCTGGCTGATGTCGATGAGCCTGCCCACGGGCGGATCGAACACCACGTGCGCGGCCTGGACCGGCTCGGCCCGCACCACCATGGTCCGGCGCCGGTCCTCCCACACGGCCCGGGCATGCGCGAGCGCCAGCGAGTCGTTATCGGCATACACCACACGTGCCCGCGGATCGACGCGCTGGGCGATCTGATGCACGCCCACCCGGGCAGGCAGCCCGGCGCCGAAGACCAGGAACTGCCGCACACCGTACTCACGCGCCAGGCGGCTGGTCACTCGCAGCAGGAACCGGTGGCCGGCCTCGGCCGCCCGCCGGGCGCCGGGAGCGATCCGCAGCAGTTGCTCGCACACCTCGCGGTCGGCTGGGTAGTGATCCTTGCCGCCCAGCAGGAAGTTGTTGATCCGGGCAACGCTGGGCGATGCGACATCGTCGATGTCGCCCAGCGGTAACCGCCCGCGCTCCACTACGGCACCCCACCCCGTCGAGCCACAGCACACGGCATGCTGCGGGCCCTCCATGGTAGGAAAACCGTTCTCTGGCGGGGTAGTTCTGTGCAGAACCACCCGGGGCAGTCGGAAGTGCGCTACGAGCGCCCGGCGCGTTCAGTTCACCGGCGCACGCGGCCGGTGCCCCGATGCGCCCCTGGCACGGCGGGAACGTCCGTTAACCGTCCGGGCAGCGCCCGCTGGGCCATCCGCAGATGGGAAGCGACCACCGGTTTCTCCACCCCCATCAGCTCGGCCGCCTGCGCCTCGCTCAGCTGAAGCCGGCAGCGCAAGATCACTGCATCCGCCTGGGCCCTGGGCAGTGTCTGGTGTACCGCGTCCAACTGCTGGTTCTTGTTGGCGCCCTGCCCGCGCAGTGCCGAAGCGATCAGGGCGTCCAGCAGTCGCCAGGCAATCGCCGCCGGGCGGGAACTGCTGATGACCGTCGGCCAGATCGTGGCCAGGTTGCCCAGAGCCGCTTCGACGACCTTCTGGCTCGCCCACGCATCCTGCACTCGCTCGCGCGTGTACCGCAGATAGCGTTCACGGTGCAGCAGGCAGAAGGCCGTGTACTCCACCGGCAGCGTCAGCACGAGAGCCTGCTGCGCGGGCTCGTCCTGTGCGAGCGGAGCGCAGAAAGCCAGGACAGGCTCGTTGCCGCGGCGGCGCAAGGACAAGAACATGGCACCTCTCTTCAGACTCAAGGGGACTCGGGGCGGGCGGGGGGAAGCTGCCGAGGGCTCTGCGGAATGGGATCCAGGCAGTACAAGAAGGCGTAGTGGATGGCCTCCCACAACGGCCGGATGTCGGAGGGCCAGCCACCCAGCGCCGTCACCAGGGCCGCCGTCTGCTCCCAGCCCGGGACCATCTGACCGCTCAGGATGTCGCTGATCACCTGGGTGCTCAGCGTGCCCCGGGACGCCTTGCGGATGACACCGAACTGCGGGCGGCCGGCAGCCAGATGAAGCCCCTGCAAGGCCGCCTGTAGCCGGGCCACCGCATCCGGGATCGCATGCCGGGGCGCGGGCACCAGCCCGTGGGCGCTCTCGAACAGCACACTCAGCTCAGCCGGATCCTCACCGAACAACTCCACCAGAGCGTGCACCACCGGCCAGGTCGGCTTGCGCTCGCCCGACAGGATCCGCGACACGTACGACGGAGACAGCGTGGTCTGCTCGGCCACCTCCTTGATCGTCAGGCTGCTGGAGCGGTGCAGATACGACAGCGCCGAGGCGAGCTTCGCCGACGCCCGCTCGGCCGCCTTCGACAGCGGCGCCCCCTCTCCAGCCGGCGACGCATGAGGCTGCCGCACCGCAGCACGCTCTGCGGCTCGCCGCTTCAGCCGGGTCTGCACACGGCTCTCCGCCCACCGGGTGCGCGCCGTCGTCGCACTGACCTGAGCGGCCGCAGCCACCTGCTTCCAGTCCGCACCCTGGTTGCGGGCGTCGTGGACCGCCGCAGCCGTATAGCACTCCACCTCCCGGGTCACCTCGTCGGCATAGCGCAGGAGCTCGGCCAGCGGCCGCCCGTCATACTCAGCCTCCAGCAGCGCCGCCGCCAGAGCCTGCAGGTCCTCCGCGATCCGCCGGCCCAGCGGATGCGCACTGCGTGCCTGCTGCTGTCCCAGTCGGCCGTCCCGCTCACGCTGGGCCTTCTGGCGGCAGGCGATGCTGCAGTATTCCTTCTTCCGTCCTGGGCCGTTGGCCTGGGCAAAACGCTCCCGGCAGTGGCGGCAAATGTCGTAGCGGGGACTGGTGCCCGCCATCGTTCCTCCCAAGTGCTGAGGTTTCTTTCCGCGATGCGCGGGTTCTTGCGCATCCGGAAGAGGAACTCGTTGTTTCGGCACGGTGCAAGATCAACCAGTGGGATGACGGGCGGCGGCGCACCGGATGGTCCGCCGCCGCCCGCTCCACCGGTCAGCTCAGCCGAAGACGCTGGTAATGACAGTGCGACTGACGCACCGACATGACCAGGCCTGCCACGACCGCGGCGGTGGCGGGAGCCGTCCACCAGCCACGGATCAAGATCACAGCCACCACGACGACGGCCAGGAACACGCTTGCCTGCACCGTGACAGTCCAGGCACTCGCAATGCGTGTTTCGTTCCCGGGAGGACGCGGAATGCTAGCGTCGTCGCGAGTTGCCGCCTGGAACAGGGCGGCAATGGAAAGCCGGTCAAGCACGGGGCACTTACCTGCCTTTCTTGGTCTGGTCCATAGGGGACCCCGGAGTCGGTAGCCAGCCTGTCCGGGGTTCCCTGCGTCAACGGACCGTAATGCCTCCGTCACACGCGGCGCTATATAAACGGTTCATCGCGCAAAGTTCGAATGCCTCAGCGATGACTAATTGCCGAACGGTGGCGCCGCGAACACTCGACTGGTTTCACTCCGGCCACCTTGTGACCACCCATGACCGCAAATGATCGAGCGGCCTATCCGCCTGCATAAGCGCAGCGACCCTCATGGCCGTTCCAGCCGAATCCGCCGCGCAGTACCACCGAGCGCACCACCCGGAAGGCGAACACGCCTCTCAGGCCGGAACCGCCCGGCACAACGTCCCACGAACGTTTGCGCAAACTTGCACCGCGCCCTGCAATGACAACGCACCACCGCCTCGTGCCGCGTTGGAACCCTTCACCCATATCAAGAACCCACGCAAGACGCAGGCACTCTCGGGTCAACCTCAATCAGCCTGTGCGGCCCATGGGTGAACATCGCCCCCACCTGCAACGGCGCCCCAAGCGCCGCCCGTCTGAAAGAGCATGACCACCTCCTCGCACGCGGCTCATCTGCGCGACCCTGACATGGTCCGCATCACCATCGACGGACTCGACGAAGCGGCCGTCCTCGCCTTCGCCCACCAGCTCACCAGTCTCTGCGAGGCAACCGGCCCCAACCGGCCTGTCCCCGTTCCAGGCGAACCAACCGTCAGCACCCTGCTCTACGCCCGCATCAATCGCTGCCCGAAGAGCTCGTGACACGATCTTGGGTCTGCCTGCGGTCCGGTGCTCATGGGATGGAGATGCTGGCGGTGGGCTGGGCGCCACTCTTGGCTTGCTGAGTACGCTTGTACAGCAGTTGCAGCGCCTTTTCGGCGCGCTCGCTGCTGGCGGTCTGTTCCGATCCCACGGCAAAGACCCACATGACCGTGGTGCCTGCACGGGCCTTGATGGACAGCACGGTCGCCTCGCCGTCCTTCCTGCGCGTGGCGACGTGTTCGTCGCCGCCGGAGCGGGGGAGCGCGAGCTTGGTGCCGCCCAGGTTCAGTGCCGTGTACAACTCGCGCGCTATGCGCTCGCTTCGGAAGGAATAGAGGCTGAAGCTGAGGCGGACCCACTCCTCGGGTGTGCGGCTTCCGCGGGTGAACTCCGACTGGCCAAGGGCCATCATGCCGCGGCAGTCGCGGGCGAACACGTCCTGGCACAGGAAGCGGTCCGTGCCGGCCATCGGCTCGATGACGTTTCCACCCCGGCAGAGCGGCCGCGTCCGGCAGTACCTACTGGACGGGACGGCCTCGTCATGCGGTCCTACGCCGTGACGTTTGGCAGCCATCGGCATCGCGTAGCCGACCGGCGTCGGCTGCACCGGATCCCGGTCCAGGAACGACGCATTCGACAGGATCACCCCGCAGAGATGCATGGCGCAGCCGCGCGGACCAGATGCTGCCAACTCCTTCACGTTCCGAACAACAAGGCTGAGCTGGTGGGCAGTTGGCGGGCGGGATCGGGGCGCGTCCGTGCTCTGGTCCGGGGGGACGTCCGGGTGACGCCTCTTCCCTGCGGGTATCACTGCAGGTCGCCGCGGGTCGGCGGACGGAAAAGGAATGATCTTCGGGATCGGGAGCGGGAAGCTGCGTGGAAGGTGTTTATCGATCCCGGTGGAACGGGGATAACCATAGTAGAGTTGGTTACCAACTTGGTTAAGTTGGTTCAACTTGGTTCTCGATCCTCCTGTCAGCCCAGGTGAGACGAGACCGGCAGCCTGCCGCGGCAGGCATGCGGGGTCTGTAGCAGCAGACCCCGAAGACGCGTGCGGCCCCACCGGACTCTGGATCCGGCGGGGCCGCCGTCGTAGATGGAGCACGGAAGATGACGGAGCCCCGGCTCCTGCAAACGCGTGCCTTGCCCCGGAGTTGTGTTCCGGCACATCAGCGGCAGGGCATCTCCCGGACACGCAAATGCGGCTGCTACCGCATAGCTCACCGCTCCACCTGTCTCACCTGGGCTGACATGAGAGGACACGCAGATGAGGACCCGTCCACCCGAAGTGCACGGTCCTGGAAATCAACCGGGGCTGGAGCAACATGCCGTTTCCGTACTGCGGTTGCCCGTGGCCAATGCCGTGGCCGCCGTGGTCATCGCCATTGCCGCACTGCTGGGAGCCATCGCCGTGCTCCTGGTTATGCCCGGCGAGCTTGAAGCACTCGGCACTGCCGTGACGATCGCCGGCTCGGGATTCACTCTCGCAGCCAAGATCGCCGTGCCGCGCTCCGGCTGACGTCTGGGAATGAGGCGGGCCCGGCTCCGTGGCAGCGATGCTGTTGGCGAATCCGGCGGCCGGCCGACAAGGGGTGAGAGAGTCCCAGCGACGCGCGGCGTGCACAGCGTGTCGCTGGGACTGTAGCTCGAGCCTCGCGACGACTGTGCCGACGACAACCGGGCCCAACAATTCCGCGTTGAGCGCTTCGGCCCGCCTGCCACAGCCCGCTTCCGCACCCGCCCGGTCATCGCCTACCAATGTCTGAGCCTGCGCGACCAAGACACTCAGGACTGAGCGGAAATTGTCCAGGCACGTTGCTCCGGCGCATCCGACCAGGACCTCCTGATCGAGCTGACTCCACCCCCGTAAGCCACTGCTTGACACGAAACACTGGGATGCCGGGACCAATCCCGTAGACGGTTGCGACACGTGAGCGAAGGTATTGATTTCAGAAGCTGTCGACACTCCGAGAGTGGCCCGGCTTCTCGCTGACGGGTGGCCCCGGTGGCCGTACTACGACGCGACCTGGATGACCTCCGCGTCCCGCCTGGACATCGACCTCATGGTGCCACTCGCGGAAGCCTGGGACAGCAGCGCCTCCTCCTGGGCGCCGCAGCGCCGGTAACCGTACGCCAACGACCAGCGTCCCGCTCTCGCCGTCGAGTCAACGGGTTGCGTGAGGAAGCCGATCGCATCCAGGCTCCAGAGCGATGAGGTGGGCTGCGGAGACTGCGCGCCGGCGGGCCTGGGCGGACTCGACGAGTTTGAATACCAGCGACCGAAGTTAGCTTGCCTGTGCTGGGGCGTGGTTGGAGGCGGTCGTGGCGGGCGTGTCGGCGGAGCTTGCGGTGTAGAAGACGGAGGAGCCCTGCTTGGACCGCTGGGCGTGGCTTTTGGCGACGAGTCCTTCGAGCGTGGTGCGTACGACGGTGGTCTGGATGCGGCGGTCGGGGTGGGCCTGGCCGAGGGCGGTGGCGACTTCCGCTGCCGAGCGCGGTTCCTGCTGCTCGGTGAGGTGGGCTCGGATGAGTTCGACCAGGGTGGGCTGGCTCGCTGTCTTCGAGGCCTCCGACTTCGCCGTCGGCTTCTTCGGCGTCTGCTTCTTCGCTGTGGGCTCCTTCGCCGTCTTCCCACCCTTGGCGGCGGTGCTCTTCTTCGCTGGGGCCGCGGGAGCGGCCTTCTTCGCCCGGGGTGAGGGCACGGCTGAGGGCTTGCTGGGGACGATCGTTGTCGTGGCGCCGAGGGCCTGCCGCATGTTCACCAGGGTGGTGTGGTCCTGCTGGAGCGCCTGCAACAGCTCCTGCAGTGCATCGATTTCTGCGCTGATGCGTTCCTGTTCTTTGGTGTTGTTCTCGAGATCGCCGGTTACCTGGGCGATGTAGTGCGATGTCAGTTCGCTGGTAGAGGTCGTCGTGTCCGGCATGGTGACTGGCCTTTCTGCGGAAGTTGAAGAGCTGAAGCCTGAGGCGTGTGGCAGTGCTGGTGGTGACTTCTGCCCGCTGAGCGGTCTTGCAACCGATGGATGTTGTCCCAGCGTAGAGATAGTACGGATGAGTGGAACGGGTTGTTCGTCTCCCGTGCTGCCTTCAACGTCTCCGCACGGTCATGGTGACGGCTGGTGTTGTGCCGTCCGCTCTGTCATGTGTCGCCTCCTGGATCCGGTCGTGCGACAGGTCTCTGCGGTGTGCTGGGGAAGGTGCCACATCACCTCGCCTGTTGTCTGGTCCTGGTGCCAGCTGGTCAGGGTGCGTGCGGCCACCAACTGGTCGAGGAGCTCTTCCATCTGGTGGCAGGAGTGCCCGCACAGGCGGGCGAGGACGTCCATCTCGGTGCCCTGGCAGGTGTGGGCGGCCACGACGAGGGCGGCCAGCCGCAGGGTCGGAGGGGTACGGCCTGGCAGGATCAGTGGCGTTGGGCGCAGCGCCCAGTGGGCGGCATGGCAGCGCGCGCCGCGGCCGGGCACCTGGTCCAGGGCAACGGCATCGAGTAGCCATACCTGCACGTGTGCCGGTCTGAGGTCCGGCAGTCGCAGCCAGCCGGCGTTGGACAGCTCCTCCCATAGTTCCCAGCGTCCGCGCAGACGCATGCCGCGCAGCAGCCCTCCGGGCAGCCGGACATGGCCGCGGGTGTCGGCGCGCAGGGCGCACTGGAGGGCCAGCATCCGGGCGGCGGGGGAGGTGCACCGGGGCAGAGCGGTGGAGAGGTAGGTGAGCGTCTCCCGCACACGCACCCGCTCATCGGTACCGACGCGCGCAGCCGGAGCAGGGTGCGGGGCAGGCGGCCAGTGGGAGGTGAGCAGAGTGTCGGGGACCACGGCGGTATGGCTGGTCGCGGCCGCGCAGGCCGCGCATGCATCGGCCAGCCGCCAGATGCGACCACTGCGGTCACGGGTGAGGGCGAGCAGAACCGGTCCGGCGCAGCCGCGGCGACGTGGATGCCAGGAGCAGCCTCTCTGCTGGCATTGGCAGGTGCGCAGATAGTCCGGCAACGCGTCGGCGCGGGCGTGGCAGGCGAGATGAGCCAGGGCGGCGGATCGCGCGGAGGCGGCCTCGAGGGGCGGGGTGTGGGCGGTGCAGTGGCCGCAGATGAGGGTTGGTCCGCCTGCCCGCGGACGCAGTTCCACCGTCCAGATGCGCCGTACTGCGGCACGCGCGCCGACAAGCCTCATCGGCTGCTTACCCTCCCGTCTGTTCATGGTGCGGTGACTGGTGTTTCCCGGCACCGAGGGCCCGGAACGGAGACACCGTAGTGCAGATTTCTGCACTACAGCTGACGCTCCCGCCCTCGCCAAATAGTGCAGAAGTCTGCACTGACAGGGCAGGGGTCTGCACCGTCGGATGGTGGGGTGACGATCTTGCCGCCCGATCCCGACCTCACCGCACTGCGCGTCAACCTCGCGCGCCTGCGGGGCGAGCGCGGCTGGACCTTCGACGAACTCGCCGAACGCAGCGGCCTGGCCCGACGCACCCTCATCGACCTCGAACACGGCCGCACCACCGGCAGCGTCACCACCTGGCACACCCTCGCCCACACCTTCGACGTGCCCATCGAGAACCTCCTCACCACCCTCTGCGACGACCACACCCCGCCCGGCACGCAAGGCTCCTGACCTTCCGTCGCTCGCCCCTCAGGGCCATGCCGCAAATCACCCGAACCGACGAGCACGTATCGAACAAAGGACAGCTCACCAGCTCGCCCGTTCGGCTCTGCTGGGCTGGATGAGGGACACCCGCGCCGTCGTGCCGCCGATCGTCGCGTGTCGCCTGGCACGGTCCGGGCCATGTGCTCCACTCCCGCCCCCGCCGGCCGCCACTGGGACGGCAGCCCGCGCATCACCCGGCGCCCCCGCCCCCTGCAGGTGGCCGGCACCAGCCCCAGCCGCCTGCTGCGCGCCGGCCACAGCGGCCGCTGCCGCCAGTGCGGCAACCGCATCGACCTCTACCAGCGCGCCGACCAGCGGCCCATCGCCCTGCACCCCGCCGAACTGACCGCCGCTCATGTCCCCGAACCCTGCCGCTGGCACCTGAGCGGCGGCATCGCCTACCCCCACGGCGACGGCAGCACCTGGTGCCGCATCCCGCACGCCGTGATCTGTCCCCGTCGCACCCCCACCTGCCGAACCGGCCCCTACCTTGAGACGATCCGCCGCCAACTCGCCGTCCGCAGCCGCCGTCTGACCGACACCGGCGCCTTCGCCCCCGCCCCTCGCAGCACCAGCGGACAGGCCCCCGACGTCGACGCCCCTGCCCGTCCCGTCGTGCGAATCCTGCTGTGCCGCTACCTCGCCGAGCACGCGATCGAACACATCCGCTGCGTGGCCCAGACCCACCACCGCCATCGCTGCACCCACCCCGTCCTCGCCCCCACCGGACCGGCCGGTACCTGGAAACTGCTGCCCACCGGACCCAGCCGCGGCCAACTGGCCCTGTCCGACGTCCTGATGGCCGTCTACGACCTGAGCGACCTCCCCTACAGCGAGCAACTGCGCTGGCGCGCCCAGCGCTGCCCCACACACGCCGCCGCCCCCGGCGCCGCCGACCTCGCCCTGGCGGGATGGCAGCCCTTCGACCCCCTCCTGCACGCGGCACATATCCGCACCCGCCTGCCCCACCCACCGGCCCACCAGCCCAGAAACCGGTGACGATGCCGCACCACGCCCTGGAGATCGTGCTGACCCGGCCCATCACGGCGGCCGAACTCCGCCACGCCACCCATGCCTGGCCACTCGCAGCCAACCACGACACCACCCGCCTCATGGCCATCGCAGGCGGCAAAACCCCCGAACGGGCAGCCCACCGCCTGCGTCAGCGGCTCACCGCCCGGCTGCCCATCGACGTGATCACCACCCACTACCCGGACAGGCACGGACACGTCCTGCTCAACGTCGCCTTCCCGCCCGCCACCTACACCACCCTGAAACGGGACGCCCGCCACGCAGGCCAGACCCCCGAACGCTACGTACGGGACGCTATCCACCGCGCCCTGGCCGAGCACGCTGACCGCGAAGCCGACCGCCTCGACCGCGCCGTACGCCAGCTCCTCACCCACACCACCCCCGGCCATTTGCTCTCCGCCGTCGGGCATGCCCTCACCCGACTCCCCGAAAGCCCAGATCATGAACCCCACCGACGAACAGGCGGCAGCTGCCGACGCCTTCCACGCCGGCGACCACCTCGCCCTGCAGGCCGGCGCCGGCACCGGCAAGACCACCACCCTCACCCTGCTCGCCCGCACCACCACCCGCCGCGGCCGCTACCTGGCCTACAACCGGGCCATCGCCCAGGACGCACATGCCCGCTTCCCCCACAACGTGCTGTGCAAGACCGCCCACGCACTCGCCTACGCAGCCGTCGGCCACCGCTACACCCGCCGCCTGGGCGCTCCTCGCCGCCCTGCCTGGCAGACCGGACACGCCCTGGGTATCACCAAGGCCGTCCGTATCGGCGACCGCGAAGTATCCCAACGCGCCCTGTCCAACGCCGTCCTGCGCACCGTCACCCGCTTCTGCCACACCGCCGACGAGGCCATCACCAGCCATCACGTGCCCCACCTACGCGGTCTGGAAGACACCGACCTCCACACCGAATTCGCCGCCCATCTCGTGCCGTTCGCCCGCAAAGCCTGGGTCGACCTGCAGCACCCCGACGACGGCGCCGTCCGCTTCGATCACGACCACTACCTGAAAATCTGGGCGCTCACCCAGCCCCGCATCGACACTGGCTTCCTGCTCCTGGACGAGGCCCAGGACACCAACCCCGTCGTCGAACAGATCTTCCTCAATCAGCGCGACCACGCCCAGCTGGTCATGGTCGGCGACTCCGCCCAGGCCATCTACCACTGGCGTGGCGCCAAAGACGTCATGACCGGCTTCGACGGCACCCAGCTGACCCTGTCCCAGTCCTTCCGTTTCGGCCCCGACCTCGCCGCAGAAGCCAACCGCTGGCTGCACCTCGCCGACGCCCCCATCCGCCTCACCGGCACACCCACCGTCCCCACCGAACTCGGCCCCGTCACCCAGCCGGACGCCGTGCTGTGCCGCACCAACGTCGGCGCCATGTCCCAGGTCATGACCCTCATGGCCGCCGGATACCAGGTCGCCCTGGCCGGAGGAGGAGACAGCCTCCAGGCCCTGGCTCTCGCGGCCCGCGACCTGAAAGAAGGCCGCCGCACCCACCATCCCGAACTGATCCTCTTCCCTTGCTGGGGCGACCTGCAGGACTACGCCGCCCACGACCCGGCCGGCCGCGACCTGCAGCCCCTGGTCAACCTCGTCGACACCCACGGCACCAACGCCATCCTCACGGCCGTTGCCCACCTCGCCCCCGAGCCCCACGCCCAGATCACCGTCTCCACCGCCCACAAGGCAAAGGGACGCGAATGGCCGCGCGTCCTCATCGCAGACGACTTCGCCCGCGCCAAGAACGACACCGCTGACGACCAGGATCCCCCGACGCCACCTGACCCCGTCGATGACGCCGAAGCCCGGCTGGCCTACGTGGCCGTCACCCGTACCCGCCGACGCCTCGACCTGGGCGGACTGTCCTGGATCCACGATCACCCCGACGGCACCCCGCCCGGCCAGAACACCCCCCATACAACAGCGCTGCCGCTGCTTACCGGTTCTACCGGGCCTTGAATCCCGGGTGCGCATCAAGTCGGCCTGCCAGTCACCTGGGCCTGTCCCACTCGACGACCGGGGTGGAGACGGCCGGTGCGGGGCGAAATCCGAAGGCTCGTTGTCAGCCCCTGTGCTTTGATCACATCGACTGCGGCGGCCGCACGTCATGTGTGTCAATGCCCGGACTCGGTCCAGCGTACTCGCTGGTCGGGAGGCCATGGTGTAGCAGGTCTGCCAGCGATGCCGCGAGGTGCAGGAACCGGACGGCTTCAGCAGCCCGGCTCCCGCGCGCAGGGCGCTGATCCGGTTCTCGGCACCGGCCGGCCCGGTGCCGTCCAGGACAAATAGGACGCGGGGGAAGGCCGGGTAGCGACGCCGCCATTCCTCCAGCACTGGCTCCTGGAGGGTCGGTCGGTGCCCCGGGACCGCGGGCACGTAGCGGTAGAGGCGCTCGTACGAGATCAGCTTGGCGGCGAGGCGTTCGGGGCCCATGGCGGCCGGGTCGACTTCCACGAGCGCCCGCAGCATTGACCTGTAGTCGCCGTCGGCGGGGCCTGAGCGGCGAAGACGACGATCTCGGTCAAACCTCGTAGCAAATCGGTCAGTTGGTTCTTCATTGTTGCTGTGAAGTGCCTGTGAAGGATAGATCTTGATCGGTTCTTACTGTCAGAAGAGTTGGCATGTGCATGAAAATGGGGGATTGGTGAAACGATTCTTGCTGGGCTCGCATAGACGGACGCGCGGGATTCTCGCGTCGGCGGTTGCGGTGTCGCTGGTCGTCCCGCTGAGTGCTGCTCACGCGGATGGGGATGACGAGTCCCTGCGCGTGGAGACGTACGTGCAGCCCCTTGGCGCTGAGCCTTTGACATTGGATCAGCTCAACCAGCCGGACGGCCTGGAGCGGCTGCGGCGGCTGCAAACTCCGGAGGCCCTGGCGGCTGTTCTTCCGCACGAGGCGATCGGGGAAGCGAAGTCCTCCGCACCTCGCGCCCCGGTGGGGTCGGCGCAGCCGCCGACGTCAGACGATGAGGAGCTGCCTGCTGAGGGGGCCTCGCCCGCCGATACGGCCGACGCGGTCATCTCCCTGCCGGAGCCATCGCACACTATGACGCCGCAGCAGTGCGTCACCCAACTCGCCGACAGGACGTTTTACGTCAAGTCCCGTTACGCCGTCTGTTCTGGACGCGAATTCGGGCAGGTGTGGTACAGGAATGGGGAGGCTGTCGGAAAGAGTCACTTCGATGTGGTGGTCATCGGCACCATACCGAAGAACAGTCGAGAGATGACCGCGACCTACTACTACACGGACTTCACCGCGACCGGAGATAATGACGCGCGCAAACTGGGCATCACCACAAGCGCCTCTATATCCCATAAGTGGCCTTCCACTACGCGGATCACCAAGGGTGGCAACACGCTGCCCGTCACCAGGACGTGGAGTGAACTACTCGACGGGCGCCCTCTCAAGCAGACCATCACTGCGCCGTCGGGCCAGCCGGGATCGCTGGGCTCAACGAGGCTGATCGCTGCGATCTACCAGCCCAACATCAAGCTTGTGGCGCCGCCCGGGTGGGCAGACGACGGGTTCACCGGCGGCGACATCTTCATGCTGCCGCCCCGTTGGGACGAGGCTGATTACCTGCCTGGCTCTGCGGCGGGCGGTGCCGCAGTCTTCAGCGTCGTCGCCACGCTCAAGTACAAGACCGCCGCCAGCGCCCCGGAGCGGGAGGTCGCGGCGCACATCAAGAAGGCCTTCACCAAGCCAGGTGAGACCGTACCGCTCTTCAGCAGGAAGCAGGTGGCGGGCCAGAACACCGACGAGGCCCTGACTCGGCTCTACTCTGACACTGAACGCAGGAAGAAGAACCGCAACCGTTCCGTCTACAACTGCAAAAAATACTTCGGCGACGACTACGCCCAAGGTGGAAAGAAGCAGTGTGACGAGTACCCCTTCGCGACCACCTACCAGGGTGCTGCAGGGCCGGACTACGACCCCTACCAGGATCGAAATAACTTCAGTGTGATGCCGGTGTCGAAGGAAAGCAACGAAGCCGCCGGTGTCCTGCTCGGTCAGTTCTATGACAAGAACCGTTTGATCGACGGGCCCGACGATGGATTCATCGTGAAAGTCACCTCATAGGCGCTGAGGGCTGTGAGTGTGTGGGCTAGCCGCCTTGTGCGGCTGGCCCACGCCTTCTTCATGCCTCCGGCCAGAACTGCACGGTGTATCGCTCCACACCCTCCGGGACGCTGGACTTGGACTGCTCAGCTACTTCAGCGCGTCCTGCGCATACGGCTCGTACTGCCCACCTGCCCGGCTTGTCCGACAACGTGATCGTGCCCGGCATGGGGCCGCCGGCTACACCCCGAGCACGCAGCCTTCCGGAGGTGCAAAGGATGCTGGCTTCGGCGGTCTCTTCCCAATCACCAGGTGGAATCGAGGGCTGCCCGTCCCAGACCTCAACCGTGAGGCTTGCTGTGTGGGTATGTCCAGCGCTGCCGAAGTCCAAGCGCCCGGGGTGGGCGGCGAGGAAGACGTCGCTGTGGAACCCGCTGGGGAAGGGGTCTGGTACCTGGGTGTCGTCCCAATCCTGGAGTGCCCAGCCGTTGAAATCCACCTCGACGGGGCTCTCCTGCTGGCTGACCAAGTTGGGCACGATGACTCCTCACGTGGACTGCGAAACTGCGATCACGGCATTGATCACTGAGCCTAACCACGATGGGGCTGGGTTCAAGAGCCGCTGTCAGACCGGTCATAGCCCCGTCGAGTCTCTGCCTCATCGCGGACGGCGAGCTTGATGCCCCTATGGATGTCAAGCAGCCGATCTTGGACTCGGGGCGCTCGGTCGCAGCCTGACGATCGTCTGGTAGAGCTCGCGGGCGACGTAGCGTTCCAGGCATCGGATGGCTGCGCGTCGTGTCTTGCCTGCACTCCAGCAAGCGCCGCGACCGGGAACGCACATGCGGGATCCGATCTGGAGGTGGCCGGACGAGCAATCCACAATACCTGTGGACGAGTTCTGACTTCAGCTTCGTATCTGGGTGAGCCTGGCGAGTCCCTCGATGCCTGCGAGTTGGTCTTGGAGGGCAGGGTCTGGACCCGGGGCGGTGACCAGGAGGAGCACGGGCAGGTCGGGGTGCTGCTCGGCGTAGAGGTCGTTGTCGCCGTCGTCGCCGGGTATGCCGTTCGGCTGGACCCGGATGCGGGTGGCGTCGTTGAGGGTGGCGAGCAGGTAGACGCCCAGGTAGTCGCTGTCCCGTTCGACGAAGACTGCGCCAAGGCGATCGGTCAGCATGTCGGCAAGCTGCCTGGCGGTGTGGGTGCTTGTGCCGTAAGTGTCGAAGGCGGTCATGGTTGGGTTGCTCCTCAGGCTGCGAGGTCTCGTCGCGTTCCACCAGCAGCCCGCGTTCGAAGCGAGCGCCGGCGCGGACGAGCGGGACGAGGTGGGCGCCGGTGACCGCGCCAGCGGGCCGGGGCGGATTCGACGAGCTTGCTGGGAGAGGGTGCTGGAAGCTGATCATGGTCGCAGCTCGGGGAACGCTTCTTCCCAGACGTCTTTGATGGCCGTGCTGATGAGCTTGTGGAGTACTGGCCACAGCTCAAGCAGGATGCTCTTGTTGAGGAAGCGGCATAGGTCGTCATGCAGGCCTTCGCCGAGCACTGTTCTGTACAGGCTCATGCGCTGGCGTGGCCGGTCCAGGTCGAGGGTGCGCAGTCCGGACCACGCGATGTGCAGTGGCAGCTCCACCATCCCGTGCTCGGGTCCGGTCAGCTCGTTGAGGCTGGAGGGCAGGCGTCGCTTGAACCTCGCTCGTAGCAACGATGCGATGGCGCTGGGGTCGTCGTGCACGCTGGCCCTTTCCTCTGCGCCCTGGCTCCTGGGCTGCACAAGCCGCTGTGCGCTCGGCGGCGCGCTGGCCACGCGGTAGCGGGCAGGGCTCGTTGGCGGAGGAAGGTTACTCCAGGGCGGCGATGAGGGGAGCCCGGAAAGGGGGAAATCCGTGCGCTGCGTGGTGCGTTCGCATACGAGCTCGGCGTCCTTGAGCCGGGCCAGCGGCGACGTCGGAGGCGGTCGCCGAGATGGCGCAGGTCCGTGCCCCGGCGTCTGTGGTCGCGGACACGCCCGTGGACTGCTCGGGCTGCCTGGCGAAGAGGGGACGACCGCGACCATCACGACGGTGTCCGCGCCGCGTACCGCTCCCCGGCCCCGGCGACGCGGGCTCGGGCCGGGCTTCCGACGCATCCGCGCAGGAGAGCCCTGACCCCGCCCGGTGCGGAACCGGGGGAGGGGATAAATCGTGGTGTCGGCCCGCCTTGCTAGGGGCTGACGTGCGGTCAGCCGTGGTAGGTGATGTACCCGTTGCCGTCCGGGTCGGAGCCGGACTGGGTGTAGGAGTGGACGTCGGCGCGGGCACCGGAGGGCTTGTAGAAGTAGATAGTGTCCTTGTCGTTGTTCCACATGAAGTTGCAGTTGTCGCGGTAGACGACGTTGTTCGTGTCGGAGTCCGTGCCGTTGCCGCCGCGCAGCTTGATGTAGTCGCCGGGCTGCAGGTAGTGGTTGGCGGTGAACGTGAAGCGGTTGCCTGTGGCGTCCTTGACGACGTAGCCCTTGAGGTTGACGGTCGCGCTGCGGGAGTAGTTCTTGATCGTCAGGTACTCGTCCTTGGTGTTGCCGGTGGAGCAACTGTTGGAGTCCCGGCCGGGCGCGTCGTACTGGATGCCCTTGATCTTCAGGGCCGACGAGTACTCGGCGGCCTGCGCCGGAAACGCAGTCACGGCGAGCGTTGTGGCAGTGGCGGCAGCAGTCAAGGCGTAGCGGATACGCATCAGGATCCCCCTCAGTGGCGCGAATGGAGCGCCTGGAGCATACAGTTCGTAAACATCAGGTGAGGGGAAAGTGACGGAAACGTGCAGACTCTTCTGTCGCTACAGAGCGAGCACTCGCTGCGGCGCAGCTGCCCGGCATGGCGGGCACCGACCGGCCGGGCACCTCGCTCGCAGCAACGATGCGATGGGGCTGGGGTCGTCGTGCACGGCGCCCATCATCCTCTGTGCGCTGGCTCTGGTCGGTCTGCACAAGGCCGGCGCGCGGGCACGCGGCCGGGGCGCGGCAGCGGGCGAAGCGGGTCTGTCGCCGCCGCAGCGAGGTAGGCCCGTCTACGCACCCACCACTGTGTACGCTGCCCAGAAATGCGGGCTTGCGCAGGGCCGGTCCTCCGGGCCGTAACCGAGGAGCCGCCAGCGCCGCGCGGCGGCCGCCGCGCCGGGGCGGTTGGACTGGTACGCCGTGAGTTCAGTGAGCGTGGCGTCGCGCAGCCACAGCTGGGCGTGCCGCAGGGCCTCGGCGGGTTCGTGCCCGGCGTCGCCCGTGAGTTCCTCGTAGAACCTGGACATCAGCAGACTGCTCGCGTGGTCGTCGACGGCCCAGAGCGTTGCGACGACCGTGGGTGCGCCCGCGCGCAGGAGCGACGCCGCGAGACCGCTGTACTCGCCCGCCGCCTTCTCATTGAAGGACATGCCGGACTGGCAGGCCGACAGGGTGACCAGCCGAGTCTCGGACAGGTTGAGCCCGGCCAGCTCCCCCGCGACCAGGAATTCGCCATCGGCGAGCGGGATGGCGGAGTAGTTCGGCTGGACCCAGTTCAGGTAGGCATGACAGGCCATGTGGACGTACTGGCGACCGGGAGCCGTCGTGAACACCGCCTCGCGGCTGATGTCCGGCCCTGCCAGTACGAGACGCCGGTCGGGGGGAAAGAGCTCCTTGATCGTTGCAACTTCCTCAGCGGCGTATGGCAGGTCGCCGAGAGAATCGGCCAGGAACAGCGCGGTACGGGTGTCGTGGGCGCGCTGCCCGAGACGCCTATGGGCCTGGTGGAGCATCTGGATGCTCGGGGTGTACGTGACCACGTAGTCATCGAGGAACATCCGGTGCTGTCCGTCCTCGGCACGCCGGGCGGCGTGCAGCGGCAGTGGGTTCGACAGATCGGACGCGGTGATCCACAGCCGCGTGCCGTCAGGCACTTTGAGCTCACGCAGTCGTCGGCGCAGCGGCGCGGCGACGGCCGTCCACAGCCAGTCCGTCACCTCGTCGATCGCCGCAGTCCATTCGGACAGCGGCGCTCGCGCCAGGTCTTTGTCACGCGCGGCCTCCATCCACCTCACGATCATCTCCAGGAGCTCGCGGTGGGTGTCAGGGCCGAGCATCAGGACGTGCTCCCGCGTCAACTCCTCTAGTCCGTGGGGAAGTACGAAGAGCGCCGAACCGTAAAAGGTGATGAGCGGTGTGACGAGGACGCCGCCCGGCGGCACGAGCTGCCAGGGCTCCGCCGCCGCGGCCTCGGCCGACGGCACGGCCACGGCCTTGGACAGCTCTGCTTGGGCGACGGCCAGTTGGCGTCCCAGCGCAGCGTCGCTCTCGCGCTCTGGGCCGGGAAGCGAGTTCAGCTCGGCCCGCAGGAGGCGTACCCGCTCCTCAGCGTGCCGAAAGAGCGTACGCTCCGGCTCGGGCAGGTCGGCGGAGTTCGGGTCCACGTCGAGCGTGTCCAGCAGCAAGCGGGCGCGCCCACGGTCGACCAGGCGCAGGGCTTCGGCGATTCGGCCGCGCCGGAGCTCCAGGATCGCGGCGTGGTCGTAGGCGCGGCCGAGGTGTTCGAGAACGGCGCCCCGGCCAGCATCGGTCACCGTCTGCGCCAGGTAGGCCTCGGCGTCGGCGATGAGGGCGTGGTCGGTGGCAAGTGCGCCCTCCACGTCGCCCTGGGTGGCGATGACCACGCCCAACAGCAGCCGAGTCCCGAGCAGATCGAAGCGGATAGCCTCCGTCTCGTTCGTGACCGCCTGCTCGAAGTGGGCGCGGGCAGCGGCGACATGCGGGTCGTCGGCCGAGTCGCCCGCGAGATGCCAATGTAGGTTGCCTAGCCCCACGTGGGCGAAAGCCCGCATGTCTGGGTCGTCGTGCTCGGTGGACCAGGCGAGGGCGCGCTGACCGTGCGCGAAGACCTCTTGTACGAAAGCCTCAGACTGCTCGCCCTGCGACACGCGACGCCAGCCGATCCCGAGGAGATTCGTCTGCACCTGGACCACCGAAGCAGTCTGGCCGCGCTCGCTGTAGACCTGCAGCGCACGCGTGAGATGCTCGTCGGCCAGGGCAAGGTGGTCCACGCCCGCCTCAAAAGGGTGCTTGGCGTGGGTGATACCGAGTTTCTCCTGCATCGACGCCCAGTCCCCACGCGCGCCTTCGGCGGCGTAGTAGTCGGCCAGCTCGGTGAAGTGGTCAATGGCTTGACGGGCGTTGACGATCGGGTTGCCCGCGATCCGCCGTCGCAGGGCGGTGCCGAAGCGTTCCTTGGCGGTTGCCCACTGGTCGGGGAAGGTATCGCGGGTGAACACGGTCAAAGCCTGTTCGGCGTGGTCGATGACGTGCTCGAGATTGTCCGACGGATTGCCGTGGATACGGCGCAGATAGGCTTCGGCGAGGTATTCGTGCACGCGCGCCCAGTCTTCGGCATTGCCGGTCGCGTCCGTGCGGCCGAGGGCCTCGTGCAGCACTGTGAGTGCCTCTTCGACGTCGTCGGCCGCGCGTGTGGCACCTTGGTTGAGCAGCGCCCAGGCCAGTTCCATCATGACCGCTACCCAGTTGTGGGGTTCCTCGTCGGAATCGAGCGTGCCGGCCGCGTTGCGCAGATGCGTGACACCGCCGTCTCCGTGCTCATCGGGGCCTCCGCGCGTCGCGATCATGCCCAAGGATTGTTGAATGGCGGAGTAATACGTCGGCAGGGCTTGCGGATCGACCAGTTCCAGAGCCCGGCGGGCATGGGCATGCGCCTCGATCAGATCCTCGCTCCCGGACTGCCGTGTGTGTAGGGCTTGTGCGGCGGTGGCGTGCACGAAGACCAAGAGATCGGAAGCCTCTTCCGGCAACTCCGCGACCGCCAGTTCCGCCTGGCGTACCGCCTCGTCCCGATTGGCGCCGAGATCACCGCGTACCCGTTCCGTATAGGCGTACGACAAGAGGGCACGCGTCTGTGCGGTGGCTGCCCGGAGCCCAGCGGCCTGAGTCGCATCGAGGGCAGCGTAGAAGAGCTCGATGGCCTCCTCCAGTCTGGCCGGCCGATCGGCGGTGCGGTCGAGCATCAGACACTCGGCGATTGTGCGCTGGAAGAACGCCCACAAGGGGTCGCTGCGCGGGACGAGTTCGAGGCCGCGGCGGCACAGTCCCAGCCGTCGTTCGATCGGCATGTATCTCTCCGCGTGGGCCAGTTCGTGCAGGATCTCATGCACTTCCGGAGCCCGTCCCTCCGGCGGGGTCTCCACCTCCAACTCTCCGTAGGCCGACACCATGGCGGCGTCGATGCCGTGGATGCGCGCGACCGCGACCAGTTCGGCATGGGCCTGATAGTTCCGGTCCGGGTCATCGACCAGGCGCAGCGATAGTTCGGCGGCCGCGGTCAGCAGCAGGTCCTTGTCGCGTTCGAGAACGCGCCGTTTGGCCACCGGGCTCGACGCCGCTACCAACGACTGGACCGCTTCCAGCACGAGTCGACGGACCGCCAGATGCGTGTTGAGGTATTGGAGCACCTCCTCTTCACCGGTCGTCGTGGCCAGCCGGTGTACAACGTCCGCGGTCAGGTCGCGGCCGCGATTGGGCTGGGCGCGCCGGGCGAAGGCCCCGGCGACGCCGTACCGGCGGCAGTCGGCGAGCAGCGCCTGGTCCTCGGTGAGCGAGTCGTGGAAATCGGGTTCTTCCTCGTGCTGATCGAGCAGCACCACCAGCATCAGATCAGCGTAATCGCCCAGCAACTCAGTGTGACGGCTCTCGATGACCTGCCGCTTCTCCTCCCAGGAGAAGCTGTTGGCCAGTTCCAGCAAGGCCTGCACGACCTCATCCGGAATGAATACCGTCTCAAAACTGCCGTCGGCGCCGCTGTCCATGACTGCTCACCCGTACTCGGCGGGACACACCACCGCGCCCCGTAGACCCATGGTCCCGCAGCCTTCGAGGGCCCGGCCAGTCGTCGACCTCCGATCGGGTGTCGTGGGGCGGGTGCGGTGGACGACGCCCAGGAGGCACTGCTATCTACGATGTCGTGACCAGCCTGGAGTACGGCACACTGGGAGACCGCCCGCTCGCGGAGGCGGTCAGCCTCCCGGGGACGACGACCGTCAGTGAGGGGATCCGGAGCGGCGGGCAGAGGTGGTTGGTCGTCCTCGACGATGACCGGGCCCCGCTCTCGGCGGTTCATCCGTGCTCCCTCGCGGACGAACCTGCTGGCTCCGCCCTCGCGGCTGTCGTCCCGGGGCTGCCTCCTGTCGTCATCGCTGCCACCAGT
Organism: Streptomyces sp. NPDC046862; assembly: GCF_040704615.1. Taxonomy (NCBI): domain Bacteria; kingdom Bacillati; phylum Actinomycetota; class Actinomycetes; order Kitasatosporales; family Streptomycetaceae; genus Streptomyces; species Streptomyces sp. NPDC046862. Next base: position 72,261 of record NZ_JBEYXP010000031.1, read on the forward strand.
ATCCGGATCACCGACCTGCTTGCATCCTGGCTCTTCGACGAATTCGAACCGGGATCCGTGGTGATCGTGGTGGAGGGGGAACGGGCGGTTGGTGTCTGGGCGGGCCCCGACCTCATGGCCACGGTGGCCGCGGGATCGCCGCGCACTCACTGGGAGGCCGAACTGTCCGGAGAGATCACGATTCCGCTGCTGACCCGCACCTGCCGTTACGTGCACGGGGGCACCGCGTGCACCGGTGTTCTGAGGTTCCCCGAGCGGCCGCGGCAACCACCCGCCTGCCCCAATCCCCTGCCCCTGGCCGCTCACGCCTTCGTGTGGTGACGCCGGTGTTCGGCAGCTTGCTTGACAAGAGCACCGGATGGCTCGGGCAGCGGCTCGTCGGCACACTGCTCCTCCCGGCGCTCGCGTTCTGGGCGGGCATCGGCGCGCTCGTCGCCACCCATCTTGGCTGGACCCAGGTCTCAGCTTGGTGGAGCGCCCTCGGCGGCGCGCGCCAGGCACTGGCCATTGGCGGCGCGCTCACCGGGCTGCTCATCTTCGTACTGCTGGCCAAGGCGGTGCTGCCAACCCTCGTCCGAGGCTACGAAGGGTTCTGGCTGCTGCGCGGCCCGGCCGTCCAACTCGGCCAGCTCGCTGTGACCCGGCAGCTCAAGCGGTGGCGGCGGCTGCGGCTGACCGATCCGCGTGATTTCGCTCGCCGCTACCGTGGCTTTCCGCCCGAGCCGCAGGACTTGCTACCCACCCGCCTGGGAAACGCGTTGCGCGCCGCGGAATTCTATGCGTCCGACAGCCGCCGCTACGGCATCGACGCGGTGTTCTTCTGGCCACGCCTGTACCCCCTGCTCCCGGACGCCCTACGCGGCGCGCTCGGCGCCGCCCGCGCATCCATGGAGCAATTCCTCGTGATCTCCTCTCTGTCCGCAGCCTTCGCGTTGGTCACCGCCGTGCTGGCGGCAGTCCTAGATCTTTCGGTGGCGGTGTGGATGCCGGTGCTCGTCTGCACCACGCTGCTCAGCCCTCTCGCCTACCGTGCGGCAGTATCCGCAGCGCTGAGTTACAGCGAGTTGGTCCGTTCCGCCTTTGATACCCACCGCCGCGCTCTGCTGGCCGCGATGGGTCTCGCCCTGCCTGAGACGCTGGAAGCGGAGCGCACACTGTGGCTGGCGCTCGGTCAGCAGCTGTACCGGCGGGACACCGACCGGCCGGATCTGATCTGGTTCACCACGGAAGCGCCTGCCTGACGGGCCGAGGCCGACAAGATGGCAGGGCGCCCTGGGAGTAAAGCCGGCATCCGTCTCAGGCCCGTCCGGTTCGGCGGCCGGGCCTCGAACATGTACTGCCATGCGCCGCCCGAGAAACAGGCGAAAATTCAACCATATTTGGTTGCATCGCCTACAACTCTGAACAGGAATAACGTGGTTTAGGGCGAAAGGCAGGCTACATGCGATAGGAGTAGCAGCCATGGGCAGGCAGATCAATTACGCCTTTGAAACTCACAGGGCAGTCGCTGACAGCGCCCGCGCCGCGGAGCTCGCCGCGACCACGTCTCCGTTCCAGATCGAGGTGCGGTTCCTCGGAGGGCTGACGAACAGCCAGAAGAGCGTCTTCGCCGAAGCCGCGGACCGTTGGACGCGTGTCATCGTGGGAGACCTGGAGACCGCGATCATCAACGACCTCACCGGTACGGTCGTGATCGACGATCTATTGATCGACGCCGAAGGCGTGCCGATCGACGGTGTCAACCACGTCCCCAACATCCTCGGGCAGGCTGGCCCGACGCGGTTCCGGAGGGACGATGCCGCCAGCGGAGCGGGACTTCCCGCGAAGGGGCGGATGAGGTTCGACAGTGCCGACCTAGCCCAGATGGAAGAGGAGGGCTCACTCCTCGACGTCATCACGCACGAGATGGGGCACGTACTGGGAATCGGAACCGTCTGGCAGGACTTCGGCTTCCTGAAGAACTTCCCCGGCCCCGACCCGACCTTCGTCGGACCCGGCGCCATGGAGGAGTTCGGCAGACTCACCGGAGAAGGGCCCGCCCCGGTGTCGGTCGCCAACGTCGGCGGTCCCGGAAGCGCAGGCGGCCACTGGCGTGAGAGCGTCTTCGACAACGAGCTGATGTCGCCGAACATCGATGGCAGCAACAACCCTCTGAGCCGGCTGACGGTGGCGAGCCTGAGGGACCTCGGTTACACGGTCGACCTCGATGCCGCACAGGACTACGAGCTTCCGGATCTTCTCGATATCGCGCGCTCCGGCCGCGTCCCGGCCTTGGTGCCGGAGCATGTGGTGCTCCCGACCATCCCGACCCGTATCCCAGCCGAGAGGCCCTGACGGACCTCGCTCCAGCACGCTGAGAGCGTGGACGTTCGAGGAACGCCTCCTGGCCGCAGGAGGCGAAGACGCGGTGCACGGCCTTGCCCGAATACGACAGGCGCATCGCGAACACGAAGCAGGTGACCTGCTCACGGGCCAGGCGTACCTTCACGTCGCCGAAGTCCACCTCCGCCTCGGCCCCCGGCCGGTGGGACTGCGTGTCGGCGTACACCTGAACGTGGCTCTGGCAGGATTTTCGTAGGCGGAGATCATCTCGGTGCCACGGTCGTCCGGTCCGCAGGACGGGCAGCCTGTGACTGTGCTCTGTTGAACTGGTCAGCCTATTACCGCAGTTGTCCGATGTGCAGGTGGTCTCGGTCGAGGCTTCCGATGCTGTGGTTGCGGTCCGTGCTCGTACGAGATCCGGTGAACCGGCGGGATGTACGGGATGCGGCCGGCTCAGCGAGTGGTGCCACAGCCGCTATGTACGGCGCCTCGCCGACGTCACGCTCGCAGGCCGCCCTCTGCGCATCGACCTGTCCGTACGCCGCCTGTACTGCGAAAACGTAACCTGCCCGAAGGTGACCTTCGCCGAGCAGGTTCCGGGCCTGACCGTCCGCTATCAACGGCGGACACCACAGCTGCAGTGCCTGGTGGAGGACGTAGGCGTGGTGCTGGCCGGCAGGGGCGGATCCCGGATGCTTCGGATCTTGAACGTCAGGCTCTCGCGGGTCGCCGTCCTGTCGCAGCTGATGCGGGTATCCCTTCCGCCGCTGGTCACGCCCCGGGTGCTGGGGGTGGACGACTTCGCGCTCCACGGCGACACCTACGGCACTCTGCTGGTCGACGCCACCACCCGGCTCCCGCTCACCCTCTGGGAGGGGCGCGATGCGGAACAGCTCGGCCGCTGGCTCCGTGAACACCCGGGCGTTGAGGTCGCCTGCCGCGACGGGTCCCTCACCTACCGGCAGGGCATCACCGCCGGCGCCTCCGAAGCGGTGCAGGTCAGTGACCGCTTTCACCTCTGGCAGGGCCTGTCCCGTCGAGTTCAGGACATCGCATCCGCCCATCGCGGCTGTCTGCCCGCGGCCCTGCCCACGATCAGTGAGGTCGATCCCCTGCCGGTCGAGGAGACCACCGCTAGCACCGCAGTGGACAGCAGGGCCGGGCGCCATGCCCAGCATCTGTTCGATGCTGTTCAAGCTCTGATTCGCACCGGCCGCAGCCACAGCTCCGCAGCACGTGAGCTCGGCCTGGACCGCCGAACCGTCGGCAAATACGCCCGCGCCCGCACCTGGCAGGAGGTGATGCGCCGACCACCCCGCAAGCCCTCCACGCTGGACCCTTACCTCGACTACCTGCGGCAACGCTGGGACGAAGGGCAGCACAGCGCGAAGATCCTGCACGAAGAACTGCAGACCAAGGGCTACCTCGGCCACTACCAGCGCGTGAAAATGGCCGTCGCACCGCTCCGTCGCGGCCTGCCCATCGACGAGCCACGCGAGCGACCGCCCTCACCTCGCGAAGCGGCCCGCTGGATCACCACTCACCCGCACCACCACAACCCGCACATCAACGAGCGGCTGCCCCCGCTCCTCGAACACTGCCCCGAACTCAAGCTCACCCACGACCTGGTCCGCCGCTTCGCCACCATGGTCGACAACCGCGACGCGGCACCCTTGCCGGGCTGGTTGAGCGACCTCGCCAACAGCGGACTGGCACCACTCGCCGGCCTTGCCGCAGCCCTGCACGAAGACCGACAAGCCGTTGCCCAGGGCATCTCGACCTCTTACAACTCCGGGGTCAATGAAGGTCGCATCACCGACGTCAAGTTGCAGAAACGCCTCATGGCCGGACGAGCCAGCGTCTCTCTTCTCCGCCACCGCGTCATCCTGATCGCCCACCTCCGCCGACGCTACGCGGACCGGACGACCGTGGCACCGAGATGATCTCCGCCTACGAAAATCCTGCCAGAGCCAGAGAAGTCCGTACGCCGACACTGCGGAATGAACGCGTATACCACGCCGCGGCCGGCCTCACGCCTGGCCGACCAACTCAGCTCTGTGGTCAAGGAGTTAGCGGGACGGGCGGGTGAACGCCTCTCACGCGTGCTGGCCTTCTGGATCTCTCGCTCGACCGCCCTGCGCATGCTCATACGCAGGGCGGCACCGCCGCTGCGCGTCCCGCGTGTGCTCGGCATCGATGACTTCGCCCTCAAACGCCGGCACCGCTACGCCACCGTGGTCATCGACGCCGAGACCGGCGAGCGGATCGACGTCCTGCCTGACCGCACCGCCCAGACCCTGGTCGCGTGGCTGCGCGAGCATCCCGGGGCCGAGTACGTCTGCCGGGACGGCTCCACTACCTACGGCGAGGCGATCCGCCAGGCCCTACCCGAAGCGGTGCACGCCAGCGACAGGTGGCATCTCTGGTCCGTGCGCCGTGAGGCGCTGATTGATCGAGTGGAGGTGAGAGACCTTCGCCTCCGTCCTGTCGCAGCAGGGCGGTGAAGCTGGGGGCAGTCCGACCCGGGAGGTGCTGGGGAGGATGGCAAGCGGCCCCGACGAAGCCGGGACGTATCAGCACTGCCAGATGGTGCGGGTCCGGCAAGCAAGACGGAGAGGTATACGAGAGGAACCGGTGGTTGAAGCCTCCTAAGGTGCCATCAGCTCGAACCTGGCGGATCTGGGCTGGTAGCGGTGCATGCTCGCCTTGTGCCATGGCGGGCAACTCCCGGGTCGTTGTTTTCCAGACGATCCGGGAGGCCACGGTGAAGTGCTGCGGGGTAGCCGTGGCGATGCCGCGGGGGTATAGCCGGGTGCCTACTCCGACGAGCGATCAATCAGTGAACACGGGAACCTCCCCAGCCTTGCCCGCTCCCGACGCTTCCAGCGCAGGCGAGCCGGGCTGGGCACACCGTCTGTCGACCAGGCTGTGGGAGGGGCGGAGCCGCCGTAGTACTCCGAGCCGGGGAGAGCCCGGCACATGGGGAAGGGCGGCAGCGAGATCGCAAGGGAGGTTCTGCAATGTCCGGAGAATCCGGGGTGGATGCCCCGGTCGCGTGGCCAGTGCCCGATTTCGCTGAGCTGCGGGTACGGAGGATGCAGGTCAAACTGCACCGTTGGGCGGCAGCCGATCGCGGCTTCCGGTTCGACGATGTGTTCAACTTCATCTGTGACCCGGCCACCTTGGTGATGGCGTTCGAACGGGTCGCAGGCAATACCGGGGCCCGGACGGCGGGCGTGGACGGCGTTCGCGCCGACCACGTGCGTGCGGCCGGGGCGGAGGCGTATCTGGACCACATCCGATCACAGCTGCAGGCAGGGGTCTTTCGGCCAATGCCGACGCGTGAGCGGATGATCCCCAAAGCGGGCGTGAAACTGCGCCGGTTGGGGATCCCGACCATTGCGGACCGGGTGGTGCAGGCCGCGTTGAAGTTGGTCCTGGAACCGATCTTCGAGGCGGACTTCCGTCCGTGCTCGTACGGGTTCCGGCCCAACCGGCGTGCGCACGACGCGATCGCCGAGATCCATCTGTTCGGCTCCCAGGGCTATCGCTGGGTGCTGGACGCGGATATCGAGGCGTGCTTCGACCGCATCGACCACATGGCCCTGATGGACCGTGTTCGAGCGCGGGTGAAGGACAAGCGGGTGCTGGCGCTGGTGAAGGCGTTCCTGAAAGCCGGGATCATGACCGAGCTTGGCGAACGGGACGAGACCATCTCCGGGACTCCGCAAGGAGGCATCCTGTCACCCCTGTTGGCCAACATCGCACTGTCTGTGCTCGACGACTTCGCCGCCGAGCAGTGGGCAACCGCGATGGCCAGTCGACAGGATCGCGAAAGACGGCGCCACCGGGGCCTGCCGACGTGGCGACTGGTCCGCTACGCGGACCTATGCCGAACTCGGCATAGGCCGACGACTTCGTCGTCATGGTGCACGGCGCCCGGGAGGACGTCGAGACGCTGCGCGAGCAGATCGCCGAGGTGCTCGCACCAATGGGTCTTCGCTTCTCCGAGGCCAAGACCAGGGTCGTGCACCTGAGCGAGGGCTTTGACTTCTTGGGCTTCCACATCCAGTGGCGGCGCAAGAAAGGCACGGACAAGTGGTATGTCTACACCTTCGTCGGCAAGCAACCCGTGCGGTCGCTCAAGACGAAGATCCGTGCGCTGACCCACAGATCGTCGCAGCAGGATCTGGGATACGTGCTGACCAGGCTCGGCCAGATCATGCACGGTTGGGCCGGGTACTTCAAACACGCCGTGGCCAAGGACCTCTTCTCGATGCTCGACGCCTTCACCTGGCATCGAGTAATCCGGATGGTCATGGTCCGGCGCCGTTGGCGATGGCGGGACGTGGCGCGATGGCTGCGGCGGCCCAACGGGTCGTGGCAGCCAATCCACGCAGGGGAGATCGAGCTTCGGCCGATCGCGCGGATCCCGGTCACCCGATACCGCTACCGCGGCACCCGGATCCCAAATCCCTACCTGCGAACCGAGGTTGCCTAGCGGAAACCATGGAGAGCCCGTTGCGTTGAGAGGCGCACGGCGGGTTCGGCGAGAGGTCCGGGGAAACGGACCGGGAGCAATCCCGGCACCGCGCCCCGGGCCTACTCAGCGGCCCTGGAAAACCGTGTATGAACGCCATCGGCTGTGGTCGGCCGACAGCACCTGGGAGCGTCTGCTCCAGCAGGTCCATGCCGCTGTCGATGCTGCAGGCGAGATGGACTAGGACATCGCGGTGGACGCCAACTATCGCCGCGCGCCCATCAGCACGCGGCCGGCGCCCGCACCAATCCGCCGCCGGCTCCCTCGCCAAAGGGAGCCGAAGCAGCGGAACATCAGGTCGAAACGGCGTGGCAGAGCCTCCTCGCCCGCCTGGTGGAGGTGGTGCAGGAGGTGAGGGCCTGGGCCGCTCGCGTGGCGGGCTCACCAGCAAACTCCACCTGAGCGCGGACGGCCGCTGCCGCCCGCTGTCCCTGCTCGTCACCGGCGGCCAACGGGCGGACTGCACCCATTTCAACGCCGTGCTGGAAAGGATCCGCGTCCCGCGCATCGGTCCAGGCAGCCCACGCACGAAGCCCGACAGCCTTGCCGCGGACATGGCTTACAGCAACGGCCCGTGCCGAGAATATCTGCGGCGCCGGGGCATCCGGCACATCATCCCGGAGACGACCGACAGCCAGACCGCCCGCCTACGCACAGCGTCACGCGGCGGACGACCGCCTTGCTTCGACGAGGACCGCTACAAGAAACGCAACACCGTTGAGCGGGCCATCAACAGACTGAAGCAGTCCCGGGCCGTGGCCACTCGCTACGACAAACGCGGCTACGTCTTGCTCGGCACAGCCACCGTCGCAGCCCTGGTCATCTGGCTCCGTGCATGATCGGCCGGACAAGTCCTAGCTGGACAGGCGAATGCTGCACGGCGAGGTGGGCGTTCCGTTGAAGTGGGGCGCCCACCTGCGCTGCTACGCCTGGGTCCTGCCGGGATGAGCTCTCGACAGGATCTCCTGGTCTCGCCGCGCGGCTACCTCTGCGAGGCGGTCGGCGAGTTCATGACGGTCCCTACCCCGGGTTTTGAGTGCGTGGCAGTTGGGGCATAGGGCGATGGCGTTGCTGCCGTGGTCTCGGCCGCCTTTGGCGTGCTCGTTGACGTGGTCGATTTCCAGGATTGGATCGCCGTTGTCGGTGTAGCCGATGGGCTCGGGGTCTCTGCAGCCTGGGTTTTCGCAGCGCCCCTCACAGCGGATCATCACACCTGTGCGGGTGGCGGGGTTGCGGACTCTGTGTTCGGTAGTCCGTTCTACGCGCCGTTGGTCGCGCCCCGTGCGCTCCCACTCTTCGGCTTGCCTCATATATTTCGCGTACCGCTCGGCGCGGCTTACGACCCGGAGCCTGCGGGGTTGGTAGGGCTGTGCGGCGAGCGATGGTAAGGCCGCTGGGGGAGGTTGCGGCTTGGATAGTGCTTCGATCATTGGGAGGAGCCGGTGCTGCCCGTCCTGCACGTACAGGTGGCCTTCATCGCTGATAGCGAGGAGAGACCGAGGCCGGTCCCCGTGCAGCCGTAGCCGGTAGGCGGCAAGGAACGTGCGGGTCTTCCCGGTGCCTGTTGCCATCTGGAGCACGCCTTGGGTCGGGCGGTCGGTCTGAGCTCTGCGGGGTTGCCAGTTGCAACTGTTTGTGTCGTCGCCGCGTTTCTCGCCTCTGACCCACGCTGGGAGGTCGCGGGGCGTTGTGGATTCATCGCTCACTGTGCATCACCTCGCGGTGACTGTGCCATGAAGGTCTGACAGCGGGCAGCGGGGCGAGGCCTCGCTCTGTCTACGGCGCCTGTCCGGCCGCCGCCACCGTGACGCCTGCACCTGCCGGATACACGCGTCGCCTCGCCTGCCACCGTGTACCTGTCATGCCGCAGGTTTCCCGTCTCATTGCCGCCGTGGTGCGGCGGCCGTCCTGCCCGCACGCTCACGGTATGGGGGCCAATGGGGATGTTCCGCGGTTGGGCGGCGGTCAGTCCGCGTGCCCGTTTTGTGGGTTGCCGCAGGACAGGGTGCTGACGCTGGAGCACGATTGGGTGCTGCTTGAGCCGGACGTGAATCCGCCAGCACACCTGGTGCCAGCGGAGCACCGTTGGATCGTACTGTCGGACGGCCGGGTGACCGTGTACGCGGTGTGTCCGCCGGACGGTTCGCAGCGGTGCCGGGTCGAGCATCGGCTGGCGTGTGCGGGGCAGCAGCTGCCCGACCTGTGGCCGTGGTTGACGGTGCTGCGGTTGGAGAACGGACGACGGGCAGAACGGCAGGCGGTCGGGGAGCCGGTGCTGGCAGAGGTCGAGCTGCCGGACGCGGGGTAGCCGAGTCCGGGCTCAAGGCGGATCAGGGAGTGATCCCGTTGCCCTGGTTGTGGCGGACGAGGCCGCGAAGCTGGATCTCAACCATCGCTTGCTGCCCCGAGGTCAGGCTTCTGAACAGCTGGAGCAGGCGCACTTCCACCTCGGGTGAGACGGGTTCTGTCGTCTTGCGGCCTGCGGCGGCGAACATTTCCTCGGCGGTGACCTCCGGGAATTCTCGAGCGAGGGCATGGAGGGCTTCGGGGCGCGGGGTGCTTTTGCGGTGCACCCAGTTGTTGACGCTGGAGACGTGGACGCCGATCCGTTTCGCGATCTCGGTCTCGGTCACGCCGCGTTGATCCTTGATGCGGGTGATCAAGTCCGCCACGTCCGGCTGCTCATCGTTCACGCTGCCCCCTCGCTGTGATCCCGCCATCATGCCGCCGACCATCCTGCGCACACGCTGGTGCCCCGGTCCGGACGCGGACCGGGGCACCAGCGTCATCCGAGGTAGTCGATGTTGAGCAGGAGCACGAGCCGGACGAGCGGTTCCTCGATGACGCAGTGACAGCCGCCCTCGTCGCCACGCCCACTGTTCGGAGCGGAACGTTCCCCCGCAGGAGTTGCACGCGTGCTTGAAGGACGCCATCCAAGCGTTCACCCAGGCTGCGCGCGGCCACCTCAACGCCCACGAGAGACCCCCAATCGGACCGGCGCTACTGCTATTCACGGTTCCGTGCACAGGATGCCTGCCGGTTGCACGGTGCCCTACGTCAGGCTCACGCAGCCACCGATCGCCTGCTACCTCGCTATTCGCATCCAGCGCGTACCAGCCGACACCCTAGTCGGCAATGAGCGATTCATGCGTGAATCCTGTGCGATTCAACGAGCGTTTGACGTAGGGTGGCTAGCGGAGGTGAGCTCTGTGCCCACTGAGAACGAGCTGTTTAGTGCTGTCGATGCGCTGTTGGAGCAGGTAGCCCAGGACGACCTGCCGCCGCCCGCTGAGCGCAAGCGACTGCGCGAGGCTGCCGGGCTGAGCCAGGCCCAGGTCGCGAAGGCCACGGGGACCCGCCGGGAGGCGGTGGGGAACTGGGAATCCGGCAGGACCGAGCCGCGGCCGCCGCAGCGCGCTGCGTACGCCCGGCTGCTCGAAGGCCTCGCCGCGCGCTTCCCTGCCCCCGACACCGAAGCGGACACGGACCCCGAGCCCGCCGTGCCGGACACGTTCACCACCGCCCCCGCCCCAGCGGCCCTCGCCCCGGCGACCCCCGCTCCGTCGGCGCCGGCCGCCGCGAAGCCACCCGCCCAGGCGGCGGGCACGACCAGGCCGACGTCGACGTCGCGGCGGCCGACCACGAAGAAGGCGGCGAAGAACACCACCGCGACGGTGGCGGCCGCGGTCGACCCGCGTTTCGAGAACGGCCCGCTCGCCGTGGTCGACTGCGAGTACGGGCAGGTGTCGGCGTACTGCGCTGGCGGCCTGGTCCTGGACGTGCCCGCCAAGTCCATCCCGGCCCTGGTCGAATGGACGCTCAAGGAGGCTCGGCTCGGTCAGCCGAAGCTGTCCGGCCCGGGCAAGGACGCCGACCCCCTGATCGTCTTGACCGAGTCGGTGCTGGAGCGCTACGGCCTCCCCGTCGCTCTCACCGACGAAGAGCGGCTCGCCGGTCGGATCCCGGAGGACCACAAGGTCATCAAGCAACTGGCCCGCGCCGACTGGAAGCTGACGAAGCGCGGGTTCGGGCCGTGGGCGCGGATCTACCGCCCGGCACAGGGCTCGGAGCGCACCTGCGTGCAACTGTGCATCCCGTCCTGGCACGCCCTCGACTCCCGCCACTGGGGCGAGGCCGGGCAGCTTCCACCGGCGGACCTCGCCCGGCTCCTGGGCGCCTACGCGTCGCGGGTGATGACGCCGCGCGGCTCCACCGCCGTCACCGGCCTGGAGCTGATGACCGCGCTGCACCCGCCGACCCGCGCCTCCGAGCCCGACGCGACGGGGAAGCGGCACTCCGAGCACAACCCCGGCTCGCTGGGCAAGGACCCCGTGGACTGCGCCCCGTGCGAGGTCCCCGACGGGCACCCGCTCCTGGCGGACTTGCCGCGCTTCCACGTCCGCGGCCCCGGCGAGAAGCTGTTCGAGGAGGCATACGACTGGGCGCGGCCGATGACGGATGCCGAGTGCACCCTGCGGCACCTGGTAGGCATCGACGTGAACATGGCCTTCGCCGCCGGAGCCAACGGCCTGGCCGTCGGCCTCGGCACGCCGACGCACGTCAAGGCGCCGGTGTTCGATGCGAAGCTGCCCGGCTCGTGGCTGGTCGACCTCTCCCACGTCGACCTGTCGAGGGTGAAAGTCGCCAAGGACCAGTGGGCGGACCTGGACGCGACTCTGCTGCCCAGCCCGTTCACACCGAAGGGCGAGCGGCCCGAGGGGCCGGCCTGGTACGCCACGCCCACGGTCGCCTACGCGGTGGAGCTCGGCTACGAGGTGCGGCCGATCGAGGCGTACGTCCGGTACGAGAACGGCCGCTACCTGGACGGCTGGTACAACCGGCTGCGCGACGCCTACCTCGCCACGATGGCCGACCTCGGCGTGCACGCGGATATGGCGCCAGCCGACTTCCTGGCGGCGATGGACGGCTACAAGGAGCACGACTCGCAGCTGGCGATCGTCGTCTCGGCGATCAAGGCCACGGTCAAGGGCGGCCTGGGCAAGCTGCGCGAGCGCCCGCGCGGTGAGGGCTGGCGGCCCGGCGAGCCGTGGCGGGCCCTGTCCCGACCGACGTGGCGACCGGACATCCGCGCGGCCGTCATCTCCCGCACACGGATCAACCTGCACCGGAAGATCGTCAAGCACGCGGCGTTCACCGGGCAGTATCCAATCGCGATCCTGTCCGACTGCGTCGTGTACGCGGCCAACGGCACCTCGCCCCTGGACTTCCTGCCCTACCGGGACGGCAAGCCGCTGCCCGGCGGCTTCAAGCTCGGCATCAACCCGGGCCTGGTCAAGCACGAGGGCACCCAGAGCGTCCTGTGGGGCGAAGAGGTCCGCGAGCGGTTCAACGCCCCCGAGCTCAACCTCGCCCGCTACATCAAGGACGGCACCGTCACCGACGTCGACAACGGAGAGTAGGAGAGGGCGACGATGAGCCTGTTCGGGGACGGCCTGGACACCGCGGTGCAGAAGGCGTTCACCCGCCCGGCACCCAAGAGCGCGCCCGCGCAGATGCGGTACCTGGTCAAGCAGCTCAAGGGCACCAAGCCGGTCGCCCAGATGCTGCGGATCTCCCAGCGCACCGTCGAACGGTACGTCAAGGACCAGATCAAAAAGCCCCGCCCGGACCTCGCCGCGCACCTGGAGCGCGAGGTGAAGGCCCGCTGGCAGCCACAGATCCGGGCCAAGGCCCGGCAACAGGCGGCGACGACCGGCGGGATCGTCATCGACACCCGGGCCCGGATCGGCTACACCGCACCGATCGGCTCCACCGACGAGGACCGGCTCCGGCACCTGACCGTCGCCCTGCCGCCGCAGTACGCCGCCCGTCTCTTCGAGGCCCAGGAGCAGGGCGCCACCGAGCAGCGGCTGCGGGAGATCGCAGCCGAAGGGCTCAAGGAGGTGTACTTCCAGGACAGCGGCCGACGCGCCGGCCAGCTGGAAGAGGTCCGCTTCACCGACATCGAGCACCTCGAGTTCGACCTGTAGCAGCCCGCACCCTGAACAGCCTGCGAGCCAGGACCAGTTGGTCCGAGCTCGCTCGCGTATCCGCGCGGGTCGGATAGTCATGCACGCGACGCCGTGCTCAACGACGCCCCCGCGTTCCGATCACCCCGCGCCCGTGACCGTGCCGGGAGAAGGCCGGCCTTCCTGCACGGCGAGCGCCGCGTCGACGAAGGTTCGCACGAGCGCGGCCACCTCGGACGCCGTGACGTCCTTCGCCCAGTTCCCGTTCGCGTGCCAGCCGCTGCACTCCATCTGGAACCGGTGAACACCGCGCGCGTGCTCCACCTCGCGGGCATACGGCTGCTTGCGGCAGCGCCCGTGCCGCTCAGTCTGCTCCAGGTGCGCGCGGACGACGTCGATGTGGAACCGGCGCGGCAGAGTCCGCTGCCCGAGACAGCCGCGGCACTCCAGGAGAGCTCACCGTGACCCGCAAGGTCATCGACGCCCTGACCCCGCCCGACGACGAACCGGCCCTCGCGGAGGCCGCCACGGTCTACCAGCGCATCGTGACCGCCTTCACCGAGCACCCCGGGCGGGTCTTCCGCGTCCGCGACCTACACGAACTCCTCAAGCTACCTACCGACGAGCCCTCGATCAACGTCACCCGCTCCCGCCTGGGACGGCTCGTCCGCCAGGGACTCCTCGACCAACCCGGACGCGGCCAATACCAGAAACGGAATTAATGTCCACTGAGTGGTGCGGGTTGTGGTGGCGGGGGGTGGGGGTGCCGGTCAGGCGGGCAGCTGGTTCAGCTTGCGGATCTGCCGGTCGAAGGCACGAGCGGGGACGAGGCGGCGCAGGGTGCTGACGCGTCCGGCGGTCGGTCCGGCGGGGTAGCGCAGCTTCGGCTTCGGGTCGGTCGCCGCGGCGACGATCGCCTTGGCGACGATGGCGGGATCGTCGCCGTCCTTCATCGCCGCGGCCATCACGCGCTCGAAGGCCTGCCGCTGCTGCTCGTAGACCGGCAGAGGCGTGGCGGGTTTCGGGGAGTTGGCCTCGAACGCGGTCCTGGTCACGGCGGGCTCGACGAGCAGTACGCGGACGCCGTGCTGGCGGACCTCGTGGTCCACGGACTCGGAGTAGCCCTCGACGGCGTGCTTGGACGCGGCGTAGGCGGCCATGTACGGCGCGGGGACGAACCCGAGGACGGACGAGATGTTGATGATCCGGCCGCGGCCTTGGGAGCGCATGTGCGGCAGGACGGCCTTGGTCATGCGGATCAGGCCGAAGACGTTGATGTCGAACAGCTGCTGGTCCTGGGCAAGGGAGCGTTCCTCCCCGGCGCCGGCGGAGCCGATGCCGGCGTTGTTGACCAGGACGTCGATCCGCCCGAACTTCTCGATCACGCGGTCGACCGCGCGGGCGACCGAGGTGTCGCTGGCCACGTCGAGGTCGAGGAACGTCACGCCCTCGCGGCGGTCGTCCCCTGAGGCTTTGCGGCTCGTGCCGACGACCTCGAATCCCGCATCGGCGAGCGCGAAGGCGGCCGCCTTGCCGATTCCTGACGATGCTCCGGTCACGAGTGCTACCGGCCGGTTTGTGGACATGATGGGCCTCCTCATTGATTGGATTATGACCGTAATGCAATTACTCTAGGGCGGGAGCCGGAGAGCGGCAAGCGGCCTCTCCGCCGGAGCTATGAGGAGGAACGCGTGGCGCGCTACGCGAAAGACCACAAGCAGGCGACGCGGCAGCGGATCATCGAGGCCGCCGGCCGCCGGTTCAAGAAGGACGGCATCGACGGCTCCGGAGTCTCCACGCTGATGTCGGACGCGGGGCTGACCAACGGCGCCTTCTACGCCCACTTCGCCTCCAAGGAGGACCTCGTCGCGAACGCCGTCGCCGACCAGCTGGGCGCGCAGAACGCGAGCCTTGAAGCACTCGCGCCCGGCCGCGCCGGGCTCGAACAGTTCGTCCGCGCCTACCTGTCCGCCGAGCACCGTGACGCCCCCGAGAACGGCTGCCCCACGGCCGCTCTCCTCGACGAGATCGGGCGATGCACGGACGCGACCAAGCAGGCGTTCACCGACGGCCTGCTGACCGTCATCGACGACATCGCCGCCCGCCTGGCACCCGACAACCCGCCCTCGGCACGCGCACAGGCGCTCGGCGTCTTCGCCATGATGGTCGGGACGCTCCAACTCGCCCGCGCCCTGGCCGATCCCAAGCTCGCCGACGACGTCCTCGACCAGGGTGTCCACAACGCCCTTGCGCTGCTGGACGCCGGACCTGTCCGGCAGCGCCGCGTCCGACGGCCTGCGTGAGGGCGCGCCGTCCGGCGATCGTGAATGCCTTCAACCGGCACCCCGACCAGGCGTTCCGGGCACGCGAGCTGCACGAACTCCTCGGCATTCCCACTGATGAGGCGTCCGTCAACATCACCCGCAGCCGCCTCGGACGCCTCACCCGTCAAGGCTTCCTCACCCAACCCGGACGAGGCCGCTACCAGAAACGGACTTAACGTCCACTGAGACGTCGGCGAAGGGGAAGAAGTCCACTCCTGCGGCCGGGACGGTGCGGGCCGATGCGCTGCGGCTGCTGGGGTGCGTGCGGATAGCGACGGCCCGGCAGATGGCGCAGGTGATCACAGCGGAGGATCGGGATGGCCGTTCGTACGTGTGCAGGGCGATGAAGGAACTGGCGGAGCTGGGGCTGGCGGAGACGAACGGCAAGGACGGCAAGCATCAGATCTGGAACCTGACCCCGGCCGGGCAGAAGGCTCTGGCCGACGGCAACGAGTTGCCACCCCGACCGAAGGCCGGCACCGGGCGAAGGCGGTGAAGGCCGGGTTCGGACCGCACGGCGTCGCGGTGACGGGCACGATCCTCGCCTACATCGACACGATCCTCGACGGCGGCCATGAGTATCTGACCGACTGGCAGGTGGAGGTCAACCACGCCATCAAGGAGACCGGCCTGAGCTTCAACACCGACGCCGTCCTCGCCCTGCCGACCAAGACCAGCGAGGTCCGCCTCTTCGAACTCGACAACGGCACCATGTCCCAGGCCCGCCTCGCCCAGGAGGTGAGGGACTACGAGCGCTACGCCGGGCACCGCGTCTGGGAGGGAGCCCGCGGCACCAACGGTCGCACGTTCCCGTTCTGGCAGCGCCACCGCTACACCCGCTCGGAGAGCCTCCCGCGGCTGCACGTCGTCCTGGCGGGCAAGGCGGAGCACCTGCTCGACAACCGCCTCCAGGCGCTCACTGCCGACGTGCACAGCATCGCCATCGCGGTATGGGTGAACACCCTGCCTCGGCTGAAGCGCGGCGAGCCCTGGCACGAGATCGGCGTCGACGACCCGGACCGGCGCCGCCAGCGCTACCCCGAGCCCGTAGGCCGCTGAAGAGGCAGGGCAGACAAGCCGGAACGAACGCTCCTCACACAACAGCCGTGGGGGAGCGTCGTTCCGCAGCCTGTTCGCGGGCGTTGTCAGTGCCGTGGTCTACGGTCCTCGTGTCCCGACACGGGACTGTTGTGCTCTCGCCTGGCCTTACGGCTGGCCAGGCGAGAGCGGCATGGCCCGCTTCCCCCCTTTGACGGGTTGGCACGGGGGCGGGCCCTTCCGGATGGAAGGCCGACACCAACGGCGTCTGTTCTATTGACGTCTCTTCGACGTGCAATTGCAAGGAAATCCGGGAACTTCCACCCGTCAGCGCGCCTGCTTGCGTTTCTGACCGACGTAGTTCTGGCGAGGCGTCCGGATGGTGTCGGTGATCGCCATTGTTCCGTGATTCCTTGATCACGTGGCGTCACAACTGCCGTTCTGGCCATGCTGGTTCACCTTCCCGGGCACTGCGGCTTGGCACCCGCCCGCCCGGGGTGCGCGGCGGCCCCTTTTCCGGATGGGGCCGCCGGATCCCCGAGGCCGACTTTCCGACAGCAGAGGAACCTGGATGAAGTCCCGTCAGATAGTCGTCACCGCGGTCACGGCAATGGTGTTCGCCTGGAGCATCGTGCTGGTCGCCGCCGGTGAGACGGCCGCAGTGGCCGCGCTCGCCCCGGCCCTTGCCCTGACTGTGCAGCAGATCGTGCACGCCTCCCGTTCCCACACCGCGTCCGGCACCGGCAACCGCACTAACGCGGCCACGGACAAGGAGGACGACGCACCGTGATCACTCCTGCCGAGCCGCCCGTACCCCCCGACAGACCGTTCACCGTCCGGCCCGGCCGCAAGCTCGGACCGATCGCCTCGTTCGTCGGCAGCGCCCACCGGGCCTGGCTGGATCCGATGCGCGAGAGCTACCTCGCCAGCGGTCTGACCTTGAGCGATCTCAGCACACGCATGCGGTTCGCCAAGTCCAAGCTCTCCGAACTGCTGCGCGGTGTCGGTCTCTACCCCCGCTGGGAAATCGTCTACTTATTGGCCACCGAGCTGGGCATGCCGAACTGGCCTCTGTACCGGCTGTGGTGCCAGGCCGCGCTCGAAGCCCACAGGAGCAGCGAGTGGGTCGACGACTGCACCGAACGGTCCCCGATCCTGACCGCCACCCACACTGCCCCACCCTTGGATCACCGCGCGTTCCGCGAACTCGTGGAACTGGACTACCTCCTCTACGCCCAGGTCTTCCTCAACGACGACCGGCGTGACTCCGCTGTGTCCAACACCTTCGACATCCTCTGGCTGTCCTGGGACGACGCCCTGGCCAGCCAGGACACCCGCCGCTACGCCTGGAACGTCCTGCGCACCACGGTCATGGCCAGCACCCCGCACCGGGACGGACGGCCCGAGCTGGGGATGGCCGCCTTCGACACCGCCGCCCTTCAGTCCCTCGCCGACCCGGCCGACCGCATGGACCAGATCGCCGAGAGCTTGAAGCTGTTCGCGGCCATGAGCCGCCTGCCCTGCAGCCAGCTCGATGTCATGGTGCTGCGCCGGCTGTGGAATCGCCCGCCCGAGACCGTCTCCGCCCTCCTGGGCGTGTCACTGGCCGCCGTCCGCTCAGACGAGCGTCACGCCACCCGCTTCCTGGAGAGCGTCCTGTGCCCGCCGCCCCCGACCGAAGGGAACACCCCGTGACCGGCATCGAAGAACTCCTCTCCAGAGCCAGACTCGTCCGCGAGCGCACCCTGCCGCGTGACATCCTCCACTCAACCGCACCATCGTTAGCACCCGATGCCGACCACACCGTCCACAGCTCCCCAGGCGGCAGCCGCCACGCGGCGGCTGAGGACCTGCGTATTCTGTGCGAAACGCTCGTCTCGCACACCCCACCGGGCACCGTAGCCAAATTCGTCACCAACCAAGTCCCCGAACCTCGTGCAGCCCTGGTCCTCGCGTGTGTCCTGCAGCTGACCGACACAGACGAAGGCGCCCGCTTCTGGTGGCAGTACGCCGCCGGCGCCGGACAAGCAGCCGCCGCCTACTGCCTCTACCTCCACCACCTGGCACTGGGGGAGGGGGACACCGCCGACTTCTGGCACCGGCAGACCGACGACGTCCAGCCCCCACCCCAACCCCCCGCGTTCGACGACGGCGGCACCTGGCACCCGGCAGAACACCGCATCACCAGCACGGCCACCACTCACTTCATGCGGGTCCTTGGCCACCTCGCCAAGCAGACCGTCCGCTCCCGGCCCGCCGGAGTCAGCAAACTCATGGCCTACATCCCCACGGCCGTCACGGCCGGCTACCTCCGTGAGCCCGACACCGAGCTCCCGCTGCCCGGTCACGAATTCGCCCGCCGCATCAACAGCCTCCTTGCCGCAGCCGACCACCCCTCCATCTGGGACAGCCGCCCCAGCCGCCCCGCCCCCGGGCCGTACACATCCCCGGACACCAGAGCGGTCGACCATGAGCACAGGCAGACGACCCCCGAGCAGATGGGCACCGCGAAACGCTGAACATGACAGAGGGGACCGGGCTGGACACACCACGGCCCCGGAGGAGAAGCCGCCCCTGGGCCCCGGCATCTCAAGTCTCTTCGATCACGCTCCAGACTGCCGGACTACTCGATTTCAGGCCGCCAGGACGTCTCGCAACTCACGCACGGCGCGTTCGTGGTGGTGCTGGGCGGGGATCGCCTCGTACAGGTCCTGGGCGCGGCGGCGGACCAGGCCGGTGCGGTAGCCGTCCGGCAGTCCGGTCAGGGCGGCGACCGTGCGGCGGCATGCTTGTTCGCTGTCGCCGTCGTGGTGGGTGCAGGCGGCGGCGTCGATGTGCAGCAGGGTGCGCGTCATGGTGCTGGTCGGTGCGGACAGCTCCAGCGCACGCTGCTGGCTTTCCCGGGCGCGGCGGGTGTCTGCGAGCGTGGTGTACGCGTGACTGAGGTGGACGTGGTGTTTCTGTTCGCTGTAGGTCAGCCACGTGTCCGACCGTTCCCCTTCGGGGAGCCGGTCCATGAGGGCGTCGGCGGCCGCGAGCGCGGCGCGGGCCTGCTCGGGCTGGCGGTTGAGGGCGTAGGCGCGGGCGGCGACCGCGGCCGCCAACGTCGCTGCGGCTGTCGGCCGGTGCCCCGCAGTGCGTCGGGCCTTGTCGGCGAGGTCGGCCGCCGCCTTCGGGGCGCCGTAGTTGAGCGGGACCATGGCCTCACGGGCCAGGACCCAGGCGTGCAGCTGGCTGTCGCCGGATTCGGCGGCGGCCCGGGCGGCGGTGGCGAACCAGCCGCGGGACTCCGTGCGGCCGCCCAGGTCGTGTAAGACGATCGCGGTCATCCCGGCCATCTGCCCGGCCGTCCGGCACAACCTGGCCCGCACCGGGGCGGGCTGCGCGACGGTGAGCAGCGGGCGCAAGGTCGTGAAGTCAGCGACCAGGTCGGCCAGGACGCGGGTCGGCTGCTGGCCGTGGTAGCCATACCCGTAGCTCTCGGCTGCGGCCTCCAGGTCGGCGAGGTCCTGGGGCGCGTCGGGGGAGAGGGTCTGGTCGACGTCGGTCCGGGCGGCGGTGAGGGCGGCGAGCGCCGGAGCGGTGAGGCCGGCGGCGAGCGCGCCACGAAGCAGGTTGCGGCGCTTCATCGGATCATCTCCATGGTCGGACTCCGTGCTGAGAGCGGCGGTGTCTTCCCAGGGTTGCGCAGCGAGGCCCAGCAGGGCACCGGGAATGCGCAGACCGCCGGAGATTCGCTCGACAGTTGCCAGCGCGGTGACAGCCGCGGCGCCTCGGGCGATCTGGCTGACACGCTCGGACTTGAGCGCGCACGCCTCCGCGATCCGGTTGAAGGAGATGCCCACGCCGTGGGCCATGGCGAAGACCACCGAGAAGTCCCTGTCATGCAAGGCCCTCACGAAGACGGGATCGGCCAGCAGACGGCGCGGCACTTGGGCGGGTGACGGCGGTAAGTCGTCCACAAGTCCCCCTGAAAGCCCGTGGAATGACGCTGCGTCAGCCCAACGACCATACCCGCCGTGGGGGCCCCATGACGGGGTTATCGCCAGCCGTTGTCGTGGCTGTACTTGCGGGTGTCGCGGCCGCGCCGTCAGGGCCCGGCCGACCGATCAGGAGGAGGACCCATGCAGAGTCCCGTCCAGCCCCCGCCCGCCACATCCGGGCCGTCGACCGGCGGTCTGGTCCGTTCCCGTCGGCTGATCGTCGCCGCTCGGGGCCGCAACGCCATCCCCTCGGACGGCGGCGGCACCGGCAAGAGCGACGGCAACGACTGACGAGCGGGAGCCCTGACGCGATGACGGATGTGTCCATCGCGGCGTGCCTGGGCGAGGACTTCCTCGCCCAGGCACTGCACCGCGAATACCGCCACGTACCCGGCGCGCTCGATGTCGCCGGGCTGATGACCTGGGACGACCTAAACCAGATCCTGGCCGCCCACCGGCTGGAGCCGCCGCGCATGCGGCTGTCTCGTGACGGCGAGACGCTGCTGGTCGGTGGTTACACCGCCCCGGTGGCCACGCGCCGGCACACCGTGTGGCACCGCCTCCACCCCGCCGAACTGCACGCCCGCCTCACCGAGGGCGCCTCCCTCGCCTTGGACAGCGTCGACGAACTCCACCCGCCGATCGCCCGTCTCGCCGAAGCGATCGAGCGTGACCTGCGCACCCGCGTGCAGGCGAACCTCTACGCCTCGTGGACCAGCACCGAGGGCTTCGGGGTCCACTGGGACGACCACGACACCATCGTGGTCCAGCTGGACGGCGCCAAACGGTGGCGGATCTACGGCACCACCCGCCCGTTCCCGCTGTACCGCGACATCAAAGACCCGGGCGAGGCGCCCACCGAGCCCGTTGCCGACTTGGTCCTGCATCCCGGGGACGTGCTGTACGTGCCGCGCGGCGTGTGGCACGCGGTCTCCGCCGACCAGGGCACCCGCTCCCTGCACGTCACCTGCGGCCTGCAGACCCACACCCCCACCGACCTGATGGCGTGGGTGTCCGAGCAACTGCTCGCACACGAGGACTGGCGGCGCGACCTGCCCCTGCTCGCCGCGCCGGACGTACAGGCCGACGCCGTGGACGGGATGCGCAAGCGGCTGTCCGAACTGCTGGACGACCCGACGCTGATCGCCCGCTACCGGGCCGCGATGGACGGCCAGGCCGTCGGCCGAATGATGCCGAGCCTGCCGTACATCGACGGCACCCCGGCCCATCCCGGCCTGCGGGTCCGGCTGACGACCGCCCGCGCAGTGCTGGAGGTCGGCGAGGACGCGTCCACGCTGTCCGCCGCCGGGAGCACGTTCGAGTTCGCCCCGGCCGCTGAGGCGGTGCTGCGCCCGCTGGTCGACGGTAGCACCGTGGCCCTGGCCACGCTCGCCGACACGGCCGGCCTCGACCTAGAGGACGTCGCCGGGCTGGTCCAGGAGCTCGTTGCCGGGCAGGCCGCGACGGTGGGGAGCCTTCTGTGATGGCACAGCTCGCTCTGGGCACCTACCGGTGCCGGGCGATCCCGGAGGCGGCCGTCCGTGCGGCCGCCTCCGGCGCGCAGTGGATCGACACCGCCCCCAACTACGCCACCGGCCAGGCGCAGACTTTGCTGGCTCCGGCCCTGGCCGCCCACCCAGCCCTGCGGATCGCGACGAAGGTCGGCTACTTCACCGCGGCCACCGGCGCCGACGCTGTGAACGCCGGTGTCCTCACCGAGGACCAGACGGCGACCGGGCACAGCCTCGCCCCGCAGTACGTGCGCTGGCAGACCGGCCGTAACCGCGAGCAGCTCGGGCGTGATCGGCTGGACCTGCTCCTGCTGCACAATCCGGAGCGCGCCCATTCCGGCGACCGCCCCGCCCTGCACCGCGCGATTCGGGAGGCGTTCGTCGTCCTGGAAGAAGCCGTGACGGCCGGGCAGGTGGCCGGGTACGGCATCGCCACGTGGGCGGGCCTGGAAGTGGAGGCCTTCACGGTGGGGGAGCTGCTCGCCCTGGCCACCGAAGCCGCGGGCGGGCGGCACCACCTGGTCGCGGTCCAACTGCCGGTCAGCCTGGTGATGATGACGCCGATCACGCAGGCCCTTCACGGCCGGGGCCCGCTCCCGGCCGCCACTGGCGCGGGGCTGCGGGTGATGGCCTCCGCCCCGCTGCACGGCGGCGAGTTGCCCGGCATAGTCGACCAGGAGCTCGCCGACCTCATCCGGCCCGGCCTGACTCCCGCACAGGCGTGCGTCCTAGCGGTCGCGTCATGCCCAGGAGTGACGGACGTCCTCATCGCCGCCTCCGGTACGCCACACTGGAGTGAGGCAGCCGACGCCGTCGCTCAACCCTCCCTGACCGCCGCCAAGTTGCGGGAGATCACTGGTGTACTCGCCTCCCCCTGACCCGGACACCGAGCGCCGCATGCGCGCCCACCACGCCCGCGCCGCGAAGGCCCTGGACGTGCAGGTGGAGTCGGGCGGGGAGTTCTGGGGTTGGGCCGGGCGCACACTGGGTGCCCCGGCCCGTACCGCTGCCGGTCAACCGGCGTGGCTGCGGCTGGTGTCCGCGCCGGAGGACAAGGCGTCGGGAAAGCTGTGGGACGGCGCCCTCGATGCCCAGCATGCCTTCGGCGATTTCGACGGGCACCGGGCCGGGCTCCTGGCCGTTCACGACGCCGTCGACGACGGCACCGCCTACCGGGCTGAGCTGTCGGTGCGCGTCGATCAGCCGGTCCTGTCCGACGACCCGATCCTCCAGCACGACCTCCATCTGCCGGACTCCTGGTGGGCCGACCTCGCCGGGACATTGGAGAAGGTGTCGGCCTTCGACACCGACCGCGTCGCCGTACGACGGCAGTACATGGACCGGGCGATCCCCCAGTTCGTAGGCATCCCGGCACCCGCCGCCATCTGCTGGACCACAGCCCACGCCGACGTGCACTGGGCGAACCTCACCGCGTCGCCTCTACGGCTTTTGGACTGGGAGGGATGGGGCCGCGGGCCGGAGGGGTTCGACGCCGCCACGCTCTACGCCTACACATTGCTCCAGCCGGACACCGCCGCCCGCGTCCGCACCGTCTTCCCGGTACTGGGCAGCCTGGCCGGCCTCGCCGCCGAAGCGACCGTGTGCGCCCAGCTTCTCCAGACCGTGGCCCGCGGCGAGAACCTGGTCCTCGAGGACCAGCTCCGTCACTGGTCCGAGGAACTCCGCCGGCGCTGACGGCAAGGGCCGCAGGTCGGAGTTTGCTGCGGCTCCCTGTTCAACGCGCTCGCCGAGGACGTGATCGTGTTCGCGGAAGCCGCGGGCGCCGAGGTGGAGTTCGAGCGGCTCGCGGTCATCCCCGAGCAGATCGCCACCTACAACCTGCCGACCGCCCCGCCGGAGGCGACCGACCGGCGCTCGTTCTCCGGCACCGCCACCACCCAGGCCGAGGCCCTGCCGCCCGACATCCTGGCCGCGATCGTGCGCGAGGCCATCGCAGCCCACCGCGACCGCGAAGTGCACCGACAGACACCCGCCCGCGAAGAGGCCGAACGTCGCGCGATCCGCGAACGCCTGGACAGATGTCGGGCGGCGAAGCACCTGGCCAGCTACTGCTGTCATCGCCAGCTCGACGGGCTCCGGAACTCCGTGCGATGCCCAGGTCAGCCAGACCCTCGGACTGTCACTGGAGCAAGGCGTCGTGGATGCGACGCGCTACCACGGAGTGCTCTAGATAGCCCGTGATCCCATGATGGTTGGGAGTGCCATTTCGCATCTGACTGTAGTTCTCGATTTCCGGGTGGGCCGGGAAGTGGTCGTTGTCGAGCGGGTGGAGGGCGACGCAGTCCTGTGGGTCAAACGCGTTGAACCAGTCCCTAACACCGTGGGGGCGACTCGTGGGCCGTAGCGCCTGGGCGATGGGGCGGACTGCAAGTGGTGAGCCGAGGGTGATGAAGGTGGGCACTTTCCAGTTGAGTTCATGGGCCTTGCGCTTGAGCAGGTTGTAGACGATAACGGTGCCCAACGAGTGGGCAACGACGACGTGTTCCTCATCGGGTGTGAGGGCTTGCTGCACCCCGTCTTCGATCATCGTCTGAATCCCGGGGAAACGCAGGTAGCGGAACACATCGCGGGTGACGAGCTCCAGACTGGCGCCAGCGAGCCCAGGAGACTTTTCGATCACGCGCATAGCGGCGATCACCCAGGGCCAGTTCTGGAATCCCTTCTCGATCATTTCAGGTTCCTCTGTGGCAGCACGGATGTCTTCTTCCTGTATGCCGAGCTGCTCCACCGCGTCCGCAACCATCTGAGCGATGAATTCCTTCTCACCTGAGGCCATTTCACCGTAGCCCTTGATGATCACATCAGGCGCGTTGCCGGGCAGGCCGTTCGACAGGTGATGCAGCGTGTCTCCGTAGTAGGGGAATCGGATCCGATCCTTAGGAACTGCTGCGTCTATGCCTGCATCAGCCAGTCCTTTGTGGAGTGCATCAATCCACTGATGCTTCAAGTCGTCAGCATCTTTGAACTGCTGGGAGCGTCCGTGAACGAGAACGAGCTGGCGCATCGCGCCACCTCCCTACCTCTTAAGTAGGTCCTGGAGACGAGGTAGATCAGCCTCGGAGAAGAGCGTCCAGTGGGAAGCTTGCGGAGTGGGCACGTCCGGCGCTTCGCCGCCGGTGAGCGGACCGAGCAGTGCCCATCCGCGCGAAAGTAGCGGCATAAAGGGAACTACAGGACGGCCCCAATCCTTCGCAAGGAGCATGACATCGTAGAACGCATTTTCTGCTGCCTGGTTGTCCTGCGTTAGCAAGCGGCCGACCAAGTCTCGTCGGCCTAGGTCCGCCAAGCCGTAGGCGAGATAGATCGCCAGAGACGGGTCAGCTTCGCCGTGCTGTTCGAAGAGACGAACCAACCCCTCAGGAGAGTCGCCCTCCCACCAGGACAAGCCATAGCGCGAAGCCGCAGCGATCTGTGCGCGACGCTCCATGTAGTGCTTGTCGAGCTCTTCTCTGTGCCCCCACGTGCCCTCACTCAAAGGTGCGTAGGAGACGTCGACCAGCTGGTCTTCTTCAAAGACCATCGTCCCCACGCGGCCCCACAGCGCGGGAATGACGGCGCACTGGCCGGACGTGAGGTGCAGCAACACATTGGCGGCGCGTCGTTCGTCACTGACATGCACCTGAACGGTATCCGACCCCATCTGCTCTGCTTCAGTGCCATCCGTGTAGACCGCCTGGATGGAGTTGCCGTCCACCTGTACTGCGGAGGGTGCCTTGATTTTTCCGGGGCCTGACGGAGGAACCGTGAGACGCTCGGCTGCAATGCTGGCCGCATCGAGCGCCGGATCCTCTGGCGGCGTGACCTCTCGCCCCGCCTCAGCTTCGTCACTCGTGACGCTTGGCACTGCTCCAACCGCTGCCGGGAGCCGCGACAACCAGGCGTTCTCAGATCCGCCGGAAGTAACCCGCCCCTCCGGGCGTTGGTTGACGGACATGTGCGCTCCCAGCTCGATGATCCGCCGGCTCACGTACCCGGGGAGGTGTTCCTTCAGCGGGTAGGGGCGGACGAGATGGAACGCCCTGCTGTTCTGCTGAACCCGTTCGAGCAGCTCAGAGTAGTCGCCACCCAGCGCCTTGGCGAGAACCTCTGTGTAAACAGCTCGGTACAGCCTGCTGGCTTCGTGGCGGTCGGCGATCTCGTAGGCTGCTTCCCCAGGTCTACACGCATAGAAGAGGTCTACCCAGGCGGTCTGCGAGGTCCCATTGCGGAAGAGTGACTGACCGATGAGGCCGGTGGTCTTGCCCTCCGGTGCCGTTCGACAGGCGTCGGAGATGAGGACCACATGCGGCACCCCGGTGTCCCATGCGTAGACGGTGCTAAGAGAGACGTTGATCGCCTCGTTGGGTTCGTCAGGAGCCTCCGACAACAACCAGTACTCGTTCTTGTTGAGGTTCACACCGTGTCCGCAAAAGTACACAATGAGTTGTTCCAGGGAGAGGTGACTCACAAACGACTGCACTGCCTTGCGGACAGTCGCAGCGTCGACTGCACCGCCACCGATGTCAGTGACAACCTCGATCCGGTTAACAGGAATCTGTTGGGACTTAGCCCATGACTCCATATCGCGGAGCCCTCGATCGACAGCCTCCAGTGTGGGGAAACCAGCGGCCTCACGTACCCCAATGAGAACAACGGCACGATCCATAACCAGTTCTCCCTCCGCCCTTTGACCGTAACGCAGATCACGGTCAGGCTCCTGGGGGCAGGGGGTGAGGCTCAGATTGCATAGCGCAGCTATGTAGAGGGGGTGGCGCGTGGGGCCGCTACTGGTCTTGGAATCGCGTTGTCGTTGAGGACTGACGGTCCCGGATGTGTGCGGTATGCCGGGTCGAGCGGCGGGCCTTCCATAAGTGGTTGCGGATGGAGACTCGGATGCTGCGGAATCGGCGAGCAGCGCTCCCGCGGCCGGGCAGACAAGGCGGGAGAGCTGCCCCGATCCGACTCTGCTCGGGGGCGGCCGGAGCAGTGCCCCGTCAGCTTGCGCAACCCTGGCCGGCTCGGGCACGTGCGGGCAGGTCACGCCCTGCTGATAGTTCCCCGGCACGTCTGTGCCCACAGCGGCCCAGAAGGCTCGGGAGTCTTGGAAGTGGCTGTCCAGGGCGTGTCACCCGGACAGTCTCTCGCCGAGTGAATCTTGAGCCGTGCTTCGTGCACCACACCTGTTGCGCACGCTATGGTCGTCCCGACCGCTTCTGAGCTGCGCGAACTCGAACCGCACGCTCGCGGCGCCCCGGAGAAACGTCGGGGACTCGGACTGCTCCGGTGAGGACGTCGAACGCGACTGGGTGGCGCGGACGGGATGCTGGAGCCGGGTGCGACGCGTACTGCTCACCTACGACCAGGTCCTCAAGGAGTACGAGCCCCCCGCGACCGAGGGAAAACGCCGCGACCCGAGATGGCCGGCCTTCGCCCGTCACCAGCGTCCTCAGCCACGTGGGAAAACATAGGCAATGATTCCGACGATCGTGCCGATCACCCCGGCGATCCCGCCCAACACGCTGGTGACGAAGAGCATGACTTCTCGCTGGCTGCCGCCCGTCACACGGTGGTTCGCACTCCTTCGAGCAACGAAGCCCTGCAGGCCCTTTGCCTCGTTCAGCAAGATCGTTCGCGTCAGGTATTTGTCGACTTGGTATGCGGCGATTCCCATCATGAAGGCAGATGCACCGACCCACCCGCCGACCCCGGACGGGGAATAGACCAGGCTCCAAAAGGCGACGATGATGCACAGCAGCTCAAGACGGTCGAGCCACTTGGTCAGTCTGCGGCCGAGGAAGCGCGCTTCGGCGAACGTGGCGGCGATGCGATTCGCGGCACCCAACTGCCAGGACTTACTGCCTCCACTCAGGAGAGCCTTGGCGAACGGCTGTCTGCCGAAGGGGCGCCAAGTGCGCGTGGTCTTCCCGATCTCGATGATGATTCGTGGGTCTTCAGCGACCGGTGAGCGACGTTCGATCACCACACCTGCGACCACTTGAATGCCCTGCGTGTCGGTCCTGAAGGCATCGAGGTCAGTCCACCTACGTGCCTCCGTCGTCCTCCACCGCACTCCGTTCTGGTCGGTCGTCTCAGAAGCTTCCTGGCGGGATATGGCCAACTGGCCATGCGGGACTTCCTCCTCCAGGACCTTGACCAGTTCTTCAACGTTCTGCCAGGAGAACCAGCAGCCACGTCGCCTGAGACTCATCCCCCACTCGACCATGGCGGGAAGATAGCGGTTGCTGATCATCTCGGGAAGATGGCGCCCGGACAGACACACCGTCACGCGATCGAGCCTTCCCCCTACGAACAGCAAGAAGGCACCCTGACCGCCAGCGTTAGGGAACTGAAAGAACAGCGGAAAGCCGGCTGACACGCGGCCGCGGCCGCCCCCCGGGGAGGGTGAGCGCGGCCACTTTGTCGATCGCCCTGTCCGGACCAGGCCGGCGCGCGGCCCTCAGACGCATCGCTCAGATGGGTGACGGCTCCCTTGCTGTGCAACTGTCGCAGGCTGTTGCCAGTCCTCCACATGCAGCACCGTTCATTCCACTGTGGAGGAGCATCACCTTGCGTAAGGGTTCCACCCTGGCCGCAGCCGTCACCGCGGGCGCCGTGGCCGCCCTGGTTCCCGCCGTCTCGGCTCAGGCCGCCGAGTACAGCTCGGCGCTCAAGGTCCGTGGGGTGCAGTACGACGCACCCGGCCGGGACTCCAACAGCTGCTCCTCCGGCAACACCGACGCCGAATACCTGACGATCAAGAACTACTCGTCCACGGCGACCGTCAACCTCAAGGGCTACGTCGTCAAGGACGCCACCGGCAACCGCTTCACCTTCACCGCCAACCATTACCTGCAGCCCGGCGACTACATCAAGCTCCGCGGAGGCCACGGCACCGACTCCGACAGGTACAACGTGGTCTACCGCGACAACTGCAACTTCCTGTGGAACAACGACAAGGACACCATCTACCTGTACAAGCCCTCCGGCAGCCGGGCAGACGTGCACTCCTACACCAAGAGCGGATCGGATCCCGACGGCAGCGGCTACATCCGTTACCACAACTGAGCCGGGGGAGCTGTAGCCCTGGTGCCCTGAGCCACCTTGGCCGACGCGGGCTGTCCGCGCCGGCCGTCCGATGGTTCAGACGGTGCGCCACTTGCACGGGGGACACCTGCCAGATCCGTACCGGTGTGCCAGCTGCAGGGTCCTCAGCCGCAGTCGTTGCGGTTGATTTTCAGCGAGCGGGTCTGGTCGTTGAGGTTGTAGCCGCGCAGGTCGTGGATGGAGCCGCCGCTGGAGGTGACGCACACCCAGCGGCCGCTGTAGTTGCGCTTTTCGTACACGCGGGCGGTGCGGTCGGAGTTGTTGCGGATCGAGCTGCCGCGGTCACGGATCGCGGACGGTAGGTCCTTCACGCTGCCGTCCACGGCACGCCGCACCCACGGCTGACCGCCGAAGTTGATCTCGGGGTAGATGCACACGTAGCCGGAAGGGCAGTCGATCGCGGCTTGCATCCGGCTGGGCGTGCTGGAAGCGGAGGCCGGAACAGCCACGGGACAGAGGGCCAGGGCGGCGACCGCCGCGGCACGCATCACGTTTTTGATCACGCACTACACATACTGGCGCCGCGGGCTGGATCGGCAGGTTGCCCCGCCAGTTCACTCCACCGGAGGAACGGAGCTGTGGATCGAGTGACGCGTCACGGCGGCGCAGACCTCACCACCCTTTGCTGTAGCAGGCGGACCGCGGTGACGACCGCGTATCGGGTTGTGGTGGCCAGGCGTTTCGTTTCGCCAGTACGACTGATGCGCACGGCCGGGTGATTCTGCGGCTGCTCACCCCTACAGCGGGGCTGGTGGCGGTTATCAAGGTGGGGTGATCAGAACCGTTGCGCGCGCCTTCGCGGCTGTCGCTCTCGCTGTCCTGCCCACCTTCAACGCCGTGCCCGTCGCTCAGGCCGCCAGCCTCGTGGCGCCTTCCTACACCCTGCCGCTGACCAATGCGGTGAACACGCTCGTCGTCGCCGCGGAGGACCGCGCGGGCTACGACCGTGAGCAGTCCTTCGGCGGTTGGATCGACGCCGACCGGGATGGCTGCAACACGAGGGCCGAGGTGCTCCTGGCCGAAGCCATCGAGCCGCCGACGAGGACCGGACGCTGCACCCTCACCGGAGGCCTCTGGTACTCCTGGTACGACAACACCGATGTCACCAAGACCGACATCGACCACGCGGTGCCGCTCGCTGAGGCCTTCGACTCCGGCGCCTCGCAGTGGACCAAGCAGCGCCGCGTCGAGTACGCCAACTACCTGGGCGATGACCGTCATCTGGTGGCGGTCAGTCAGCGTTCCAACCGGCAGAAGTCGGACCAGGACGTGACCACCTGGATCGTGCCCGACAACCCCTCCCAGCGCTGCCGGTACCTGTCCGACCAGGTCGCCATCAAGCTCGCCTGGGAGCTGACCGTGGACCCGGCTGAGCAGGCGGCCATGCGCCGGATCGCCGCGGAGTGCCCCGACACCGACGTCACCGTCAACCCCGTCCCCTGACCAAGGTGGTGCGCGGGGCCCGCGCCCGCATTGCGAGGGCCCCATGGGGCCGACTCGTTGGGAGGGTCGGGCGGGGCAGTTGGCCCAGCGCTGGCGACGGCCATCTGGGTTGTGTGGACATCTTTTTTGCGGGCTGCATCACGTGACAGAGAGGACGAGCCGTGCGGCGTGGACTGATCGTGGTGGATGTGCAGAAGGATTTCTGTGAGGGCGGCAGCATCCCGGTGAAGGGCGGCGCGGACCGCGCGGCGGCCATCGCCGACCTGGTGCGGCGTTCGGCGGGTAGCGCGTACGCGCATGTGGTCGCCACGCGCGACCACCACATCGACCCGGGCGGGCACTTCTCCGACCGTCCGGACTTCTCGACCTCGTTCCCGGTCCACTGCGTGGTGGGAAGCGAGGGTGGCGAATTCCACCCCGACTTCGCGCCCGTCACCGCGGACGGGACCGTCGACGAGGTGTTCTACAAGGGCGCCCACTCGGCGTCGAAGAGCGGCTTCGAAGGCTCGACCGAGGGCGGAGTCCCGCTCGCCGACTGGCTGCACGACCGCAAGATCGCGGCGGTGGACGTCGTGGGCATCGCCACCGACCACTGCGTGAAGGCCACCGCGCTGGACGGCGTCCGTGCGGGCTTCGCTGTCCGTGTCCTGCTCGGCTACACCGCTGGAGTCGCTGCCGACACCACCCGCGCGGCCGTCGACGAGATGAGGCACGCGGGCGTGCATCTGACCGGCCATCCGGTCGTACTCTCCTGATCGACGAGCACCACACGCCGCCTGGCAGGCCGTGTTCCATCCGCCTGCCAGGCGGGTTCGGTGGATCTGTCACCCAGGTCGGTGCGCCCAGTGTCCTCGAGGACACCGTGCAGGCGGTTGAATTCCGCGCAGGTGCCGCCTGCCAGGCTGGAGGTCAACGAGGTCGAGGGGTGGGGCCAGGTCCCGTGTCCCGACTCACGCCTCGCCCACCAGATCGAGGAACTCGCCGACGCAGCCTCCTGACACCGCGGGCATCGCCGATGCCGCAGCACCTGACGGCCGTCTCGGGGTGGAGAGGGGCGGGCTGCTGAGGACTCCGTGTCAGTGCCGCACGCTAGGCTTCCGGCCCTGATCGTGGATAAGGGGGGGGCGGAAGTTGAACACCGATGCATCCGACAGCGGGAGCACGAACCACCGCGTGGTGTCGGCGGGAGGGTCGGCCTTTCACGTGACGTCAACTGTGTCCCGGTCGAGCTATTTCCTGGCTGCCGCTACGGCGGCTGCAGTTATGGGTGCTGTCGCGGTCATTATGCAGGCCCTCCTTTTTGATGATTCCGACGTACCACCTGCGGAAAGGCGAGAGCGCGCGGCGAGCCAGACGGACCCGCTGGATTCTGCTTGGTTCGCATGGACCTTGGGGGTCCTCGCGCTCGTGACCCTGGTGGGGTTGGTCTCGTGGCTGATCACCCGGCGGCAGTACATGAAGAACCAGAACGAAGGCTTTGCTGCCCAGCTGAAGGCCCAGGAGGAATACCACCAGCAGGCTCTGGAGAAGCTGCGCAAGACGACCGAGCTGGCCACGCTGATGGAGTTGAATCAGGGGCAGATCGGCGAGTATCACCGCATCGTCACTGACCAGGCGGACAAGGCGTTTAAGTCATCCCGTACGGCGATGGGAGTGGGGCTGTTCCTTCTCGTGTGCGCTGCGTTCGGTGGCGTGTACGTGCCCCTGGAAGAGATCCGCTGGTTCATCGCGGCTCTGGCTGCCTTCAGCACACTCCTGTCGGGCTATCTCAGCCGGACGTACATGATCCTCTACCGGGAATCGATCAGCCAGCTCAACCGCTATTTCGACCAACCGGTGCTCAACAGCTACTACCTGACGGCCGAACGGCTCACCCAGAGCCTTGATCGAGAGCACGTAGTGGAGATCAGGCGGCAGATCATCAGTGAAGTGCTGGCGACCAGCTCGCGCCTGGGTGCAAAGAGCGCGGACGCCACGCTGACCGCCAGCAGCGCGAAGCCGAAGAAGAAGCTCAAGAAGCAGGCGGCGAAGAAGCGCGTACCGAAGCAGGCTGCTCCCTCCCAGAACAGTCAGGCGAACTGATCGCCCGCTCTTCCTGAACTGATCGAGTAGCCCCGCCCCAGCTGCAGGGGCGGGGGCTGCGCTGCTACCTGGACCTGCGCCAGCCGATCACCTCGGCCGCGAAGCCGAATCTCTGCCGCGAGTCAGCACAGCTGGCCCCCGGTGATGACCGCATTCCGAGGTTGTCACCGCCATGACCTCCACTACGACATCACCAGCGGCGGGCGTGTAGGAGTCGCTGGCTTTCGTGAACGGTGCCCGGCCTTTGGGTCAGGCGCGGGCCGACGATGGAGGCGAACCCTGCGGTCAGCCGCCGGAACAGCGCCACCCGTCCGTCGAGCACGACGCCGACCTCCGACGGTCCTGAGCGGTCCGCGCGGCAACTTACTCGAGGAGCCCCCGGCCTGGGTCATGGGTAAGCAGCAGAGCACTTCTCTGTGATGGGGTTCGTGCTCATTGCGAGCGCCTCAGTGATCGTCGCACCGCCGTTCACGGCGTCGCCGTTCGTCCTCATGAAGATGTCCATTTCCGGGGAACCCAGATAGTTCGCCGCGAACGTCCGATTGCGTTCGTTCCGCTCGTGAGACTCGTCATCGTCGGTTACCCGCCCCGAGTCGATCCACAGCTTGTCCGCTACCGCAGCGGTGACGACCTTCGTGCACTTCTGGGCGCGGGCCTCACCCACGACTGCGGTCTCGCTCGGGCTTGCTGACGCCTCACTGGGTTCGCCGTCACCGCAAGCGGCTACCCCGAGAAGCAACAGCGGTGCGCACAGCCCGGACAGCAGGCGTCTCCCCATGTCCCCACCCCCCCGCATCAGCGGCCCCCTGACCGCGTCGTCATGCAGCACCGGCTGCAGGGGGCTGGTCCAGCAGGCCCAGCACCCTGCCCCGGCACCTCGCGGCAGTCACGGATCACGCTGTACGTTGATCAGCAAGAGGACTAAGGGGTGGGGGCATGGACATACCGAACGTCATAGGGGACTGGCAGGAGTACCAGTCCGACGATCTCACCGGCCTCCGGGTCCGAGTGCACAGCCTCCAGAAAGCCGTACCGCCGCGCGGCCGGGACGATGACGCCAAAGGCCTGACCTACGTCAGCTTCCAGGTGACGTACGAGAACCGAGGAACCGATCACTACGGCATCGACCTGAGCCAGCACCCGGAGCACGTCGACGTGCGCGTTGGCCGCGACGGCCACGCCGCGTTCGTCGACATCTACGGGTCCGATCGCATCCGCGACTACAACCTCTACCCGCAGCGTCGCGTGACAGCGGTGATCTATGCCGCAGCCCCCGCCGCGAAGCTCAAGCAGATCGACATCCAGATCAGCCCAGAGATCGACGAGGAGTCCACGTTCGGATACCTGTGGGTCGGCGGCCTGGGAGTACATGAGGGCTCAACCCGCTCCAGCGCCCGCGCCTCGACAGCGAAACCGAGCGTTGCCAACGAGGTCGAAGAGTTCCTCAGGGGCACAGCAGCGGGCGATACCTGAGCCCCACCGGCGGCTGACGACGCAACCGGTCCACCTTCCAGCAGTTGCTCGCCCGTCGACCGCTGGCCGACGGCGCCAGGGCAGCACACGACGCAGGAAGCCGCTCAGCCTGGCGTACGGCTGCGCTGTTGCCTGGACCTGCGCTAGCAGCTCGCCGCGGCCGCCGTGGTCCGCCCCGACCATGGAGCCGACCACGGTCCGGCCCTGACTCAGGACAGGGCGCCGCTGTCGTCGAACAGCGGCACCAACCGCCCTTGGCCAACGAACGAAATCGCTGCTGGGGGTTGAAGGCTGGCCGGGGTAGGGCTGGTTGCTGGCGCTGACGTGTTGTCCCGGTCTCGCCGAGGACGCTCTTCTTGAATTAGAACTGGAGTTCATATCTTCATGAGTGATTGAATTTTTGGCTTGTTTGGTCACTCTTCTGGGTCTCTGAAATCCGTGTCTGGCGGGCCTGGTTCTTCCCGGAGTAAAGGATCTTTCCCCTTGCTCTGGCTTTGCCGGGCAGTGCAATTTCCCAGGTCATCGCGGTGATGCTGTGGCGTGGGTGAAGCATTGCCGCGTCCCGTGCATCTCTCAGCACTCCTGCTGGCCGTGACGGAAAGAACGTATTGCATTGAGACAGGTGACGGCGCTTCAGTGGGCTCTGTGCGTGCCACGTTTCGGTGTCGTTGTCAGTGGCGGTGGATAGCGTCAAATGGGTCGCTATCTGAGCTCTCGTGGACGGATATGCGCCGGGAGTTCGCTGTTGGGAGACGTCAGCGAGGGGGATCGGTTTGTCGAGGCCGCGGATGTGGTGGCAAGAGGTTGTACCGGGGGACTGGTACGTGTTCGGGATGCCCGAAGACCTGGTGCGCGAGCGCTATATCGCGCTGCTGGCCGCCTTGGAGGAGCTGTCTACCCGAGGGCCGATGTCGACGCTGCCCGACATCGCCACGCAGGTAAAGACCGTCGGCTACCACGACCCGCTGCCTGAGCCCGAGTTGCGTAACTTGCTGGACCAGCTGGCCAAGTGGGGCTTTGCCGAGCCGTTTCGTGACTACGCGGCCCCGGTGCGCAGCTTCCAGGGCTTGGTCGTGCGGCAGGAAGCGTGGGCGCTGACTCGCCGGGGGCGCGGGGTGGTTGCTGCGGTGCGCGCAGCAGTGGTGGATGTGGTGCGCGCCCTGCAGCTCCCCAGCCGTCTGCTCGATGGCGTGGGGCGCACACTGCGTGACACCCTCGAGCACCTGGACGATGACCACGGGCTGCTGCCAGGTGATCTCGAGGACGTCCGCACCCGCATCGATGAACTGCAGCGGGTCACCGCCGACTTTTATGCTGCGCTGGCCAAGATGGTGCAGTCCGACGTCACCGACAACGAGGTCTTCGGAGAGAACCGGGACCGGGTCGTCGAGGCGCTGCGCCAGTTCCCCCGCGAGTACGGCCGGGGCCTGCCGCGGGTGGAGACAGCTTTGGCCGAGCTGCGTGAGGCGGGCTTCTCGCGGGTGGTTGAGGCGGCGTCCGAGCATGCCGGGCTGGTGGATGCCGCTGATCAGCAGCACTGGATCGACGAGCGGGTCCGCCGCCTGGCCGACCTGGAGGCCTGGTTCAAGCCGGACGGCACGGTCCACCGGCTGATCAGCTCGGCCAGCGGCGCGGTCCACACGCTGCTGGTTGCCATCGACCGCCGCTACATGGCCCGCCGACGCGGCAGCGACCTGGGCGTCGACTTCAGGGCTCTGGCCTACAGCCTGCACCGCCAGCCGGACGACACCGAAGCGCGCCGGGTGTACGCGGCGGCGTTCGGGGACTGGCCTGCCTGGCACGCCGTCATCCGCGCCGGTGAGGAGGATGTCGCCCACGGCACGGCCGCCCAGGCGGGCACCAGCCGTCACCACGTCGAGGTGACCTTGCGGGAACACGAACGGCACGGACCCACCACCGGCCGGCCCCGCAAGGTGCCCGACACCACCGCCAGCCGGGCTGCCGCCCAGGCCGAAGCGCAGACCGCCGCGAGACGCCGCCGCCACCTGACCGGGCTGCTGGCCACCGACGGTGAAGTTGGCCTCGAGCACTTCGCCGGCCTGCCGTGGGATGCGGCCATCGTCCTGCTCAACGCCGTCGAGGTCGCACTGAGCCAGTACGACCCCAAGACCGGCTGCGGGCGGGCCGAGGTCGACGACGCAGGATTGCAGGTGACGGTACGGCCCGGGCGGCCGCAGACGACCGTCACGGTCGCTCTCGCCGAAGGCCGCTTGTCCGGACCCGCCCTGAGAGTCTCTGTCACCCCTCTGAGCCAGAGCCCCGCCCTGCACAACCCGCCCGCAGTCCGGGCCGAGCAGACCTGGAGCGTGGCATGAACGAGGCCCTTCTGCTCGCCGCCGACCTGCGCGAGAGCGCTCGCCGGCTCATTGCAACCGGCCGCCTGCGCGCGGAGAGCGATCCCGAGGAGTACCGCACGGCCGTCAAAGACCACCAGGCACTGTCGGAGTTCTTCCGCACCGAACTGAACTGGACCCTGGAAGTCCACGAGGTCGCAGGACTCATCCGCCTCCACAAGCGTCGCAGCGACGTCCCCGCCGACCGCGGGCCACTGCTGTCCCGCGAGCGGCGTCCGCTGGCGTCCGCCACCGTGATGATCCTGGTCTGTCTGACGTGCGAGCAGCTGTGGCGCCGCCCGCGCATGAGCCTGCGGGAACTCCTACAGGCCATCGCCCAGGTCTGCGCCGCCGAGGCCCCCGAGGGACGGCTGCCTCGCTTTCCCGTCGTGGCCTCGCAGGAGGTGAGCAAGAAGGAGGCCCGCGAGCACCGGCAGAGCCTGGCCGACGCCCTCAAACTCCTCGTCGCCGAGGGCACCATCACCGTCGACGCTGACCTGGACCGCGCCCTGGCCGACGACGACGGCGATCTCGTCGTCACAGCCTCCCGCGACCGCCTCGCCGCCAAGTTCTCCTCGCTGTCACCCACCCTGCTGGAACTGAACGACCTGCCGCCCGAACAGCACGCCTCAGCGCTCTCGGCCGAGTCCCTCATGGACCACACCCTCGACGGGAAGGATGCGCCGCCCACGCTGGAACAGCGGCGCCTGAAGGTCATCCGCCGCCTGGTCGACGACCCCGCCACCGACCCGCTCGACGACGACACCGACACCACCGCCTACCTGCACACCCTGACCGGACGCGAACGCGCCCTCAACGTCACCGCCGCCCTGGGCCTTGCCACCACCGTGCGCCGCGACTGGTGGCAGACCACCGATCCCACCGGCCAGGCCAGCGGCATCGACTTCCCCAACGGCCGCCGCATGGAACGCCAGGCAGCCCTCGCTCTGCTGGCCACCCTCCCGGGCCGCGACGATCCCACCGCAGAGCTGACGCTCACCGAAATCACCGACCTGTTCACCCGCGTGCGGGACAACCAGCCCCGCTGGGCCGCCTCCTACGACCGCATGCCCGCGCTGGCCCGCGCCGCAGCCGCCGAACTGGCCAGCGTAGGGCTGCTCACTCCCGACCCTGAGACGCCCGACCAGTGGCAGCCCACCCCCGGCGTGCATCTGTGGCGCGTCCGCGTCCATCAGAACGCGCCGGCCGCGACACGCCCCGCCGCATCGCCTGCGCCTGATACCGCGCCCCGGTTCGAGCAGCAGGCCCTGGCAGAACCCGCAGCCGGACCGGACCGCTCACCTGATGCCCGTCAAGGAGACGAAGGATGAGTATCACTGAGCACCCCGCCCAGCATCTGGGCCCGAACGCCATCGGCGAACTGGCGCTGGGCGTGCCCGGCGCAGACGGCCGCTGGCAGCCCACCCGTGCCGGTATTGTCAACTCGTGGGCCTGGGCCAATGAACAACTCTGGTTCTCCGACGGCTGGCTCGCCCTGGTCGGCCCCAACGGATCCGGCAAGTCCCTCACCGCCTCCATGCTGATCACTGTCCTGCTGGACGCCGACACCTCCCAGACCGCGCTGTCGGTGTCCGGGAAGGCTGCGGGAACCCTCACCAGCCGGCACACCGACTGGAACGACCGGGAAGACCGCACCGGCATCTGGTGGCTCGAGTACGGGCAGCGCGAGGCGGCCGGCGGGCACACCGCATTCCTGACCACCGGACTGTGGCTGAGGGCCACCGGAGGACACCTGCACCGGGCATTCTTCATCGCACCCGGGCGGGTGGGCAGCGAGCTCACCCTCGAAAAAGACCGCGATCCTGTGCGCCTGGAGGCTCTTGCCGGGCAGCTGGCCGACTGCCACGGCGAACTGTTCGCCGATTCCAAGGCCCTGCGCGGCTCGCTCACCCAGCTCACCCTCCAAGACGAGCGCTCCTACCGCCAGGCCATCCGCACCCGCCTGTTCGCCCCGCTCAATGAGGTCCAGTTCGAGGCACTGCTCGCCGTCCTGCGCAGCCTGCGCAGTCTGCGCACCGCCGAAGCTATTTCCCCCACGCGGATGCGACAGGTTCTCACTGACGCCCTGCCTGCTCTCGACACCGAAAACCTCACCCTGATCGCCGAGGCGATGGAGCGCATCGCCGAGCTCGAAAGCAAACTGCAGCGCACCCGCCAGGAAGCCAAACTGCTGGAGGGCACCAACCGCAACTACCACCGCTATCTCCACACCGTCGCCCAGGTCGAAGCCGCAGCCCTGACCGCGGCCAACACCGACTTCGACAACCAGGCCCGCCGTACCAAGAAAGCCACTGACGAACTCGACGCCGCAGAGAAGGCCTACGAGGACGCCGGACAGCAATTGGCGCACACTCAGACCGAGATCTCCGAGCTCAAGGGCCGCCTGGCCGCAGACGAACTGCTGCTGCGCGACCATGCCGGAGCTGAATTGCCGCACAAGGAGGAACGCGCCCGCGACCTCGCCGCCGGAGCCGAAGCCGCCGCCGGCCGGGCCCAGACAGCGAGCACCGACGCCGACGAAGCCGCCCGGAAAGCCGACCACAGTTCCAGCGCCGCCCAGGCCGCGCAGCAGCACCTGGCAGGACTCGCGGATGACCTGCGCGCCAGCGTCAGCGACCTGGGGGCCGAAGCCGCCTTTGAAAATCTTCTCGCCGCATCCGCAGCCCTGACCGCGGCCCGCTCCGCCACCGATACGACCCTCGACACCCAGTGGCTGTGCAGCCACCCCCTGTCCTGGACGGAAGACCGCATCCGCCAGATCCAGACCGTCGACCGCGCCCTGAGCAAGCACCAGCACACCCAGGCCACCGAGAGCGATACGGCAGCCGAACGACGCAGCGCCGAGAACCAGGAAGACACCCGCCGCGACGCGGCCCGCGAGGCCACCGCCCGCCGCCGCCAGGCCGAAGAGGAACTGGCTGCCCGCCTTAAGGCCTGGCATGAAGACGCCCCCCAACTCGGCCCCGTGGAAGCCGAGCTGATCGGCCTCGGCGAGGACAACGCCGACCGTACCGACACCAGCCGGCTGACCTCCTGGCTGGCCTCCGCAGCTGCCACCGCCCGGGCACGGATCGACCTGCCCGGCCATCAACTGACCGCGACCACCGATGCCGCATACGCCCACGCCGCGGCCCGCCGGGCAGAGGAGGCCCGCGCGAATCACACCACCGCACAGGACGCCACTGCCCAGGCCGCCGCCTCGTATGAAACCGCTCAGCAGCAGGCGGGCGACGAGAGCGAGGCAGACGAACGCCAGCGCACCGACGCCCACCAAACCCACCAGCAGGCCCAGAACAACGCCCAGGCCGAACTCGACGCGGCCGACCGTGCCCTCAGCGATGCCGAATCCGCAGCCGTCCGGGAAACTGCCGACTGGGTCAGCGAAATCCACTCCTGGCACAACCGACTGGTGTACCTGGCCGCCACCGACCTCCCCCTGCCCGACCCCTCACCGCCAGCCGCCCAACTCAAGGCCCTGCAGCCCGCCGACCTCGAAATCACCGTCGCCCGCGCACATGCCCAAGCCACAGTGCATCTGCAGCGCCGCGCGGACACCGCCAGCCAGCAGGTAGAGGCCGCAGCCGAACAAGTAGCCGCCGTCGAGAGCGAACTGGAAGAAAGCCGCCAGGCCGCACCGGTGCCTCCGGCACCCACCTGGCGCACCCGCAGCCCCGAAGACGGCGTCCCCCTGTGGGCTCTGGTCGACTTCGCCCCCGGCCTGCCGCCCCTGGAAGCGGACCGCATCGAGGGCGCCCTCCTCGTGGCCGGGCTCCTCGACGCCCTGATTACCCCCAACGGCCACCTCGTCAG
This sequence comes from Streptomyces sp. NPDC046862, assembly GCF_040704615.1. Classification (NCBI taxonomy): domain Bacteria; kingdom Bacillati; phylum Actinomycetota; class Actinomycetes; order Kitasatosporales; family Streptomycetaceae; genus Streptomyces; species Streptomyces sp. NPDC046862. The sequence continues at coordinate 112,235 of NZ_JBEYXP010000031.1, forward strand.
CGGCGACCTCAGCTTCACCCCCGCTGCACCGGCGCCGGGACGCACGCTGGCCGATGTGCTGGTCGTCGAAGCCGATCCCGTCCCAGGCGCTGACCGGGTACGCAACGTCCTCGCCTCCATTCCCGTAGACGCCCAGGGCAGCGATCTGGCCGAAGGCCGACTGGCCCACGGGGTCCTCACCGCCACCGCCCCCGACGGCTACCAGGCGGCCTTCATCGGCCACACCACCCGGGAGAGGGCACGCCAAGAACGCGTAGCCCGCCTCGAACAAGACCTGGCAGCGGCCCGCGACCTCCTCAACGACGCACAGGACGAACTGACCCGCCGCCGCCAGGACATCACGGACGCGGACGCGGAGCGCGACAGCTTCCCGCCGGCCACCCGGCTCCTGACCGCCCGCGACCACGTCGCCCGCCAGCGCCAGGCCGCCGACGCCACCGAACTCCGCACCGCACAACTCCTATCCGACGCCCGCCTAGCCCTGCAGAGCACCCTGGCCGCCCTGGACGCCGCCGCAGCCGCGCGCACCGCCCGGGTGGCGGCCGCCGCACGCGAACACCAGCGCGCGCAGGAGACCGAGACCCAGGCAGCCGCCGCGGCTGCGGACGCGGAGGTCATCTGCACGCAGCAGGCCGCCACCGCTCAGAACAGCAAGCAAGCACACGAGCAGGCCGCCGCCACCCAGAAAGCCGCCGACGCCGAACAGGCCGCCTTCCCCCGCCAGGCAATCGACGTAGTCCAGGCTGCCCAGCAGGCCGAGGACAGCGCCGAACAGGACCTGACCCAGGCCCGCTCGGACGTCCTCAAAGCCACCCACCGTCATCAGGAGGCCAGCAAAGCCGTCAGTGACGCACTGCGCGTCCTCAACCGGGCCGCGGCCTTGCCCGACGGCAGCCTCCTGCCCACCGAGCCACAGCGTCTGGAAACGCACCAGGCAGCCGTCAACCAGCTGACCGGGCACATCCAGGCATGGGACAACGCAGCGCGCCGTGTCACCGACCTCTTCAAACGGGCCGACGACGACCGGCAACAGGCCGACACCCTCCGACAACGCCACACACTCGCCCGGCAGGAAGCCGACAAAGCACTGCTGCACGCCCAGGAGGAAGCCGCCTCCGTCGCCGAGATGCGCGCCCTGTACGGATCCGAGTACGAAGAACTCCTCACACACCGGGACACCACCGCCCAGACGCTGCAGCAAACCGAAAAATACGCCGAAGTCCTGCAAAGCCGACAGCAGACCGCCGGCCAAGCCGCCAGCGCCGCCCGGGCAACCCTGGAAACCATCACCCCACTGCGCCAGGCAGCCGAGGACAAACGCGACGCATGCCTACGCCGACTCGGCCGACTGGTGGACGAACACCTCGCCACCGTCCCCGACGACGTACCCACCGACCCCACCGGCCGCCCCGCCCATCTCACCGCCGGACTCACCTGGGCCAGGCGCCTGCTCGCCGACGCCGCAGGCGGCACCGACCGCCTCACCACCCTGAACCGACTGCGCGACCGCCACCTGACCGCGCTGGAAACCAGCGCCCGCACCGCCAGCACCGCTCTCGCACGCTTCGACCGACAGGTCACCCTCGTCAGCATCGAAGACACCCCCTGGCGACGCACCGTCGTCGCCGACCCCGCCGCCGTGCGCGGCGAAGACGTCCACACAACCCTCCAAGCTCTCAACGCCACCGCCGCACAACTCGAGGACGACCTGCGCGCCGACGTCAAACAGACCCTCAAAACCAGCCTGTTCACCCGCCTGCAGCGCGACATCCAACTGCGCCGGGAAGCCGCCTGGGACCTCGTCGGCAAGATCAGTACCACCCTCGACGGCGTCCGCACCGGCGTTGCCGATGTCGGAGTCCAGGTCGAATGGGGCGTCCGCGACGACCCCGACGCCCAACGCATGGTGCACCTCATCGAGCAGCCACCATCCGACGACACCTTCGAGCAGATGTACGACGTGCTGCGCCAGCGCATGAACGAAAAAGCCGGCGAACCGTGGCCCGACCGCGTCGCCCACACCTTCGACTACCGGGCCTGGCACGACTGGAAGATCTCCGTCACCCACGCCTCCTTCGAAGCCGCCGGCAAGAAGAAATTCCGCGAAGTCACCGCCCGTTCCAACCCGTTGGAAGCCCTCTCCACCGGCGAACGGCGCCTGGCAACCATGCTGCCGCTGCTCGCGGCCGCCTGGTCGATGTACTCCACTGCCGACTACCAAGGGCCCCGTCTGCTGTCCATCGACGAACTCGACGCCGCATTCGACGACCCCAACCTGCGCCAAGTCCTCGCCCTGCTGCGCTCCTGGGACTTTGACGTCCTGGCCACCGCACCCTTTATGACTCCCTTGATCAAGAAGGAGACACAGCGCGCCATGATCCATCAGGTCGTCACCAGCGGCCGCCACCGTGTCACCGTGCCCTGGCTGTGGCAGGGCCACGGCGAACCCCAGCCCCTGACCCTTGACCTGACGAGCCCCCAGCTGCAGGAAGCCCCGTGACGGCCGATCTCACCCTCATTGCCGACGACCCCGACCTCGCACCGCTGTGGCGGGCCATCCACGACCGCCTCAGCGCCGGCAACGACCCGGCCGACATCGCCACCGTCACTGTGCCCGACCTCCCACCAGGCGGAGCGGCTGCTCTGCGCTCCTGGCTCGACACCCCCGCCCAGCGCCGCCGCGGCCGTACCCGCGTACCGCGCACACCCGGGGGAACCAAAGTCCCCCTGCGAGAACTCCTCGTGGTCCTCGCCCTGGCCCCGGACCAGCTGCAATCTCTGGTCGAGCGAGCCGTGGACCGCCCGGTCGTCAACCGCAAGAACAGTCGACTCCAGTCCGCCCAACTGCGCCTGGAACTTTGGGAGCACGCCGCCACCCAGCTCTCACACCTGCCGCTCCTACTGGCCCGGCTCAAATCCGCCGGGATCGAGGACGAGGCGGTCACCCAGACGCGTCGCCTCATCGACGCCCTGGCGTCCCTGACGCGCGAACTGCCGCATCAACGGCCACGCACCTTGGCCAAACTCGCCCACGACCACGCCGGCGACCCGCACTACTTCGATCTCGGGACCCTGCCCGGACAACGCCTCATCTCCGCAGTGGCCGAACTGGCCAGGCGGCCCGAACCCACCCGCCCTGACCACATCCGCGCCCTGCTCGCCGACCACGGCATCATCGCCGACCGGCTCTCCGCCACCGTCCTGCTCCATCAGGTCCGCGCCCTGGGCGACGGGCCCATCGACCGCCGCCTCAACGAGGCCACCACACCCGTCGCCCTCAACCTCCTCGACCTCACCCGCAACCCACCCCGGCTGGCGCCACAGCCACTGACCGTCGTCGAGAACCCCTCCGTCATCGAGGCCGCGATGGAGTGCGGCAGCCCCCAGCCCATGGCCTGCACCAGCGGCCAACTCCGCGCTGTCGACCATGCTCTGCTCCAACTGGCAGTCGATCAGGGTGTTCCCCTCCACTACGCGGGAGATCTGGATGCCGCTGGCCTGCACATCGCCGCCACAGTGCAGCAGACCTACGGGGCAAAACTCGTCGCCATGGACACCGCCCTCGTTAGCGCAGCAGGCGACCTGCCATCTGCCATCCCTCTCGGCCCTCTGCCGAGCACTTGTGATCCCGCGCTGGCCGCCCAACTGCAGGCGACAGGACACGTTCTCTACCAGGAACACGACGCCGTACTCACGCGCCTCCTTGACCCGGCGCCCTCAGAACGGGGAGCCTTGCAGGCCGTCCCCCGACAGGCGGGGGAGTGATTCCGGTGCGCTGATCACGGAGAGCGCCGGCCTTCGTGGCACGTGGTGCTGCCGGGACATCTGCGACGCGGCCACAGCAGCCGGGGCGGACGCGCATATTTGGCGCAAGGTTCATCTATTTTCAGTCAATCTGATGACTAGTCGCATATCCGCCTGGCGAAACGCTCTCCCGGCCGTGCACGCACCGTTACGATGACCGCATTGGCCTGACACAGGGTCAGCGGCCCAGTGTCGGGAAGGCGTTCACGCCGCGAGGAACAACACACATGCCCGTCGGCTCCGACGTGGCGCGGACATGCGGTTGATGCTCAGTCACTGGGCTTCTGCGCAAGGATTCACGGGGTGGGTCATGTCGGGCGAATTTGCTCAACTCGTCGTGGACGAGGCCATCTTTCACCTGGTCCCGCAACGCAAGCGGTCGGATCCAGTACCAGCGGAGCTCAAGCTCAGCGAAGCGGTGTGCCAGCTCGGCGAGGACGTGCGAGGCAAGATCCAGGCCAACTTCCGTGGCGTGCTCACCAAGCACGGACGCCCCGTCGTAGAAGAGCTTGAAGTCAAAAGATCGACCGTGCCGGACCGCATCTACGAATACCTCGCCCAACAGCGAGACCTGGTAGACGTTTCCATCGACCTTGCCGAACTGCTCTTCGAGAGTCAAAAGGGGAGAAGCCCCGCCGGGCTTCTCCTCGTAGCTGCAGCCCGTCTTGGCGGCAAGCGGGCGCTGCTCATCGTCAAATTGGAGCAAGAGGGCGGGCTTCGGGCCGAGGACGTGCTTGTCGAGGGCAAGCGCACTTTCGACATGAGCTACTTCGCCGACCTGCTGATGACGGAACACAACAAGATCTACAAGGCCGCTCTGTTCTGCGTCGACGGCGTCCCCGAGGACGGCCCCATCGAGGGGTGGGCGGCTGACAAGCAACTGGCTGGCAAGATGGCACAGTTCTGGCTGCAGGCATTCCTCGGCTGCAGGCAGAAAGAGGACCCCAAGCGCCTCACCCAGAAGTTTCACGAGGCAGCAGTCGACTGGGTCGACAAAAGGGTCGACGACCCCGAGAAGAGCGTCGACTATCTGATGGCTGTCCTGGTCGAGCTGCGCTCCAACACCGTGACTTTGGATCCGACCGCCTTCGCCGCTGATCACCTCGACCTCTATGACCAGGACAGTTTCCTCGCCTACCTGGCCAGTAAGGACGTTCCAACGACCATCTTCGACAAGGACATCGCGCGGGTGGCTCCGCGCCTCAGCGAGCTGCAGATCGGCTTCGCAAGCGGGATTTCCATCGTCGCGCCCGTCAAACGAGTGCGTGAGGACATCAAGATCGACGAACACTCCGACGGCACGTCCACTGTCACCGTCAAGGGCAAGATCACGTCCACACGCAGCCACTACAGCGCCCGCAAAGACGACGCCCCGCACACAGACGGCCAAACGCCCGGGGCGGACTCCACCGCGTGAGCGTGGTCAACGACGCCTTCCACCGGTACCAGGCGGAACTCCCCAACATCCGGAAGGCGGCACAGCTCACCGCGGCCCTTCTGCGACGCAAGACCGCTCGCGCCCACATCACCTGCGAGGTGACCGCCCGGGCCAAGGAGCTCGGCAGCTTCGTCACCAAGGCCTATCACAAGGAATACGCTGACCCCTGGACTGAGATCACGGACAAGGCAGGCGTCCGCATCACCGTCCAGCACAAGGGCTTCCTCAGCGACGCCCTTGAGGTAGTCAAGAACAACCTGACACTGGTCGAGGATCCCCAGGACTACCGCGAACAGGAAGACGTCGAGGGCCAGTACACGCTGCAGTACCCTCGCCTGCACGTCCAAGTCCTTGCTGCCTGCGACCTCAGGGACGGCGACGGCCGGCCCTACGAGTGCGAGATCCAAATCCGCACCGAAGCAACCGACTTGTGGGCCCGCATGTCCCACCGGCTGCTCTACAAAACAGGCACCACTGACGTACCCCGCGATGTCAGTAGGTCGCTGTACCGTTTGATCGCCCTGGTCGAACTGTACGACCTCGAGGTCGAACGGGGGGTAGACGTCTTGGCGCAGCACCCCGACTTCACCCGCACCAACCGACTCCTGGCCGAAGCAGAGTTCCTGTACCGCACGTTCACCGAGCACGATTACCGACGCGACCTGTCCGAAGACATTGTCGACGTCCTGATCGAGACCGTCGAGCACGAGCCCGACTACCCCAACAAGTTAGCCCAGTTTGCCGAAGAGTACCGTCAGCAGCTCGAAGAGGCATATCGCGAGTACGGCCCCACCAGCGAACTTTTCTTAACCCACGGCCGCTACATACTGGCCAGCCAACCGGAAAGCCTGATCATCTTCGAGCGCCTCACCTCCGCCAAGATGCTGCTACGAGGCGTCTGGGACGACGAATTGCCCAAGACCATGCTCAGCGACATGGCAGAGATCTGGAGCGTCTACCTGTGACCCGACCGCCGCAGCCCGAACCCTCCGCTGTCGTGGCCGCCAACGCCATGTTCGTCGAAGTCCTCGTCGTCGGCATCGGCTTCCTCACAGGCCTGGGCATCCTCGCCGCCGCCATCGCCGGCCCCGACAACAGCCGCCAGCTCGCCCCTGCAGCAGCAACCCCCCTCGCCGCCGGCGCAGCCCTCGCGTTCGCCTACGCCCTCGGCATCCTGATCGACCGAGCCGCCGACACCGCCCTCGCCCCGGTACGCCGCCGCCTGCGCACCCAGTCCTTTCCGACCACCGCCGCCTACGCCCAAGCCCGTCTCAAGCTCGCCGAAATCCCTGCGTTAGCCGCCCGCGCCGACTACGCGCGCTCCCGCCTGAGGATCTGCCGCGGCTGGACCCTCAACAGCATCCTGCTCACCCTCGCGACTGATCTCGCCCTATGGCGGTACCCCGTCGAGCACCGGCCCCTGCTCCTTGCCACCGCAACCATCATGGGGACTTTGGCCGCTGTCGGCTTCTACCTTGCCTGGCACGCCATCACCTCCACGGGATACCGCAAACTGGCCGCGCAGACCGCCCTCACTGGCGTGCAGGCCATCCCAGCCCAGCCACCGGCCCCCGCTCCGAACACTCCCTGACCACGCGCCGGTAGTGCGGTCGGCCCGTGAGGGTGGGGGGGGGACTGACAGAATCGCTGTGATACCGCCTGCCCGCTGGCCTGCCGCGCATCGCACGGAGACCGTTCATGGAATCGCCTTCGCCCCTGGCGCCTGGTCATCAGACGCCCATCGCCCAAAAACTGCACGACCTGGGGCTGGACGTACTGTCGCGCCGCAGGCGGCACAAGCCTCTGCCCCTGTACGCGGACCAGCAACAGGCCCTTCACAAGATCCTCAGGCATCTCAACCGGCCTGGAACCCGCGGCCTGTACGTGGCAGCGACCGGGACCGGCAAGACACTCGTCGCCAGCCGCGCTGCCGCTCAGCTGGCGCGTCGCCTGCTGTTCGTTGTCCCCACCCTCGACCTGGCCGCGCAGACTGCCCTGGCCCTACGCCATGACGGTCACCGCGAACCCCTTGTCATCGTCTCCTCCATGGACGTGGCCGCCCACGACGCCCTGACCTCCGCACGTATCGCCTCGGTGACCGACTATCCTCTCCTCGCCTCCCTCCTGGCCGCTGTCGGTGACGGGCCCGACGCGCTTCCCGGCCTGACCGTGGTGTCCACCTACGACTCCCTCGACAAGATCGAAAACACCCAGCGCACCCCCTACCTGGTCCCCGCCTTCGACCTCGCGGTCATGGACGAAGCTCACCGGATCGCCGGCAGGGCTGACAAGAAATGGGCAGCCGTCAACGACGCCAAGCGGATCCTGGCCGACCGCCGCCTCTACATGACCGCCACCCCCCGCATCTTCGCTGCGCCGGAGCTGGCCGAGTCCGCCGACCTCGCCCGCCCGCGCCGCCAGCACCGCAGCGAACCCAAGGTCGACACCTTCGCCAACTCCATGGACAACGAGAAGGTGTACGGAAAGAAGGTCTTCGAGTACCCGCTCGCCCAAGCCGTGGAGGACGGCCGGGCCGCGGACTACCGCATCGTGGTGCCCACCCTCACCGACGCCGACCTGCGACAACGACTGAACCTGCCCGCCCCCGGCACCACCAGCCCCGCCCCCGGTGAGGAGGCGGACAGCGCGCTGCGCACCACCGCCCTGCACCTGGCCGTGCTGCGCGCGATGACCGAGCACGGACTGAACAAGGCGCTGGTCTACTTCAACCTCGTCTCCGACGCGCGCCGCTTCGCCCGCGAACTGCCCCACACCCTGCGCCTGCTCCGCCAGACGGACCCCGACCTGTGCCCCGACCGGCCCCCGGAGCTGTTCTTCGCCCACGGCGAGCACACCCCCGCCCAGCGCGCCGACGTCTTCGCCGCCTTCCGCGCCGCCGAATGCGCGATCCTGGCCAACTCGCGTCTGATCGCCGAGGGCGTCGACATCCCCAGCGTCGACGCGATCGTCTTCGCCGACCCCACCCGCAGCGTCATCCGCTGCGTCCAGGCCCTGGGCCGGGCCCTACGCCTGGACGTGAGCGGCAAGACCGCGAGCCTCATCGTCCCCGTCTACGTCCCGCCGGGCGCCGACGGGGAGAACATCCTCGGCACCGCCTACGAACCGGTGTGGGCGATCGCTACCGCACTGGCCAGCCACGACCACCGCATCCTGGAGCGCCTGCCCGACAAGGCCAACCGCCTCCCACGCGAGACCAGCGACGTCATCGAACGCCGCTGGCACTTCGACTTCACCGTCCACCCTGAGCGCATCGCCCGCGCCATGGACCTGGCCTCCTTCGACCCCCGCGACGCCGCCGTCTCCCGCTCCCGCCGCCTCGGGCTCGCCGCCGCCCAGTCCTACCGCGACGAACTCGGCCACCTCGACGTCCCCGCTGACTACACCGACCCCACCGGCTACGCACTGGGCACCTTCATCACCACCATGCGCGACGCCCACTCCGCCGGCCGCCTGGAAGCCGACTGGATCGCCGAACTCGACGTGCTCGGCATGATCTGGGACAAGCACGATGCCGCCTGGCGTGCCCGCCTGGCCGCGGCCGCCGACTACCTGCGCACCCACGGCCACCTCGCCGCCCCCGCCACCACCCCCACTGGCGCCTGGCTCGCCGAACAACGCCACCTCGCGGCCAAGAACAAGCTCGATGCGGCCCGTGCCGACGCCCTGACCGCGCTGGCCCCCGACTGGCGCCTGCCCCACGGGGCGGACTGGCACCGCAAATACCACCTGCTGCGCGCCCACCTCGCCGACGGAGCCGACCCTGCCATGCTGTCCCGCGACACGCTCCTGGCCGGGGTGAAGATCGGCTCCTGGCTGCACCGCCAGCTCACCACCTGGCACGCCCTCCACCCCGGCCAGCAGCAGCTGATGACCTCCCTCGGCCTGACCCCGCAGAGCAACCCGCTCGCCCCTGTCCGTCGCACGCGGCGCACCTTCGAGCAGACCGTCCAGCTCCTGGAGCTCTTCCTCCACCGCGAAGGCCGCGCCCCCGCTGCCCGTGAGGAGATTCGCGTCGACGGCGACACCGTCAAGATCGGCGCCTGGCTCGCCAAGCACCGCACCAAGCACCGTGCCGGCCAGCTCCCCGACGAGCATGTCCGCCTGGTCGCCGCGTTGTTCGACGGCGACTGGACCGATGAGGGCGTCACCCCCGCCGTACTCGCGTAACCGCCGTCCGCCAAGCGGACCGCCCGCCGTGCCGTCAGCCGGATGCCTCCCACGCCGTGCTGAACAGTGCGCACTCGAGCAGGTCGGGGCTTGCATCGGACGACCAGCTGGCGCCTGCGGCCAGCTGGCGGGCGGCGGCGTGCAGGAAGGAGAGGTAGATCCCGTAGCGGTGGGGCGACCAGTTCCCGTCCGCCCACACCCAGGCGGCGATGGAGCCGTCCAGGTCGTGGCCGCTCTCTCGGCCGGCCGCAGCGGCCATCGACCGCAGGCGCCGGGACAGGACACGGTCGAGGATGAGCGGCCGCGGGCCGTGAGCGGGCGGCAGTGCTGTGCCGGCGAAGTACAGGAACTTGGTGAAGAAGGACGGCCCGAGCCCAGGGACCTGCCGGTGGAGCGCGGTGTAGGCCGCTTGTGAGCCGTGCTCGCGCAGCGCGGTGACCGCACACGCCAGCGCCGCATCCAGGCCCTCGACGGCCAGGATCTTTCCAAGGGTGGCCGGTCCGCTGCCGCCGGGGGTGCCCCGCTTGCCCTTACCCCACACGTAGGTCGCGACCAGGGCCTCCCTGAAGGCCTCACGCCGCAGCGCGTCGGCGACGGCCGAGGTCACCTCCGCCCGGCTGATTGCGGCATCACCGTCGGCGGAGGTGATGGCCAGCACCGACGGCCACGGAGCGGTCTGCGCCCACCGGCTGGGGGTGTAGCGGACCGTGTGCGCACCCGGCGTGCCGTCTGCGTAGACCAGTGCGTTCTCCTTCCACCAGCGGCCCAGCGCCCGCACGGCAGCATCGGGCAGCAGGCGTACGGCCATTTCCCGGTCCACCGCGTCGGCGCGGTCTTGTCTGTTCACCCTTCACCCCCAAGACGCTTCCTCTGACAGGTCACCAGCCGCACCGCTGTCTGTGTCAGGTGCTGGTCCATCGGCGCCCGATTCCCGCGCGGTCGGCCCCCGGCCCAGGCTCACCAGTGTCCTTTACGGGAGCGGCCCGGAAGAACCACATTGCGCTAGAAGCATTTTTTTGCGATCGTCGTAATCATGGATTTGATCGGTGACCTCGCAGCCATCCGCGTCCCCCTGCCGCAGCCCGGTGACGTCACACCGGAGGAGCTCTACCCCGACGCTTTCGAAGAGGCCGAACAGGCCCGTGAGAACTACGCGTTCGCCCTCGAAGCCCAGTGCGACAGCCTGCAGGAAGACCCCCTGCTGATCGCTCTCGGCAACGCCCGCGCCGCCCGCGAGGCCGCCGACAGAGAGATCCGCCATCTCCTCGCCTACGGCCGGGAGTTCCACGGTGACCGCCCCTACAAGCTCGAACCCCTCGCCCAGGCCAGCGGCATGACGCCCTCCGGCATCCGCACCGCCTACGGCAGCAGCGAGATCGAGACCGTCGCCCGCGAGATCGGCCGTACGCCCGACAGTCGCCGCGCCCGCCCCCCGGCCGCACCGGAGCCCTCATGACCCATTACCCCGAGCCCGCTCCACCGGATGAAGTCCGCCCGCCTGGCCGCGGAAGACAAGGCGCCGGCGGGAGTGCTCCCAGGTGAGGTGGTCCAGGCCCCGGTGTGCAGGGCTTGCAGCTACATGGCGGCGTCATCCTGGCGGGTGCCGTCGCCTGACCGGGCTTCGGCGTCGAGTCGGTCGGCGGCCTCGGCGAGTTGGCGGGCGCTGTCCCTGAGCAGGCCCCAGTCGTGGTTGTGGGCTGCCTGGATGCAGGCGGCGAGATGAACCTGCAGCGGGGTGTCCGCGTCGGCGGGATGCTCCTTTGCCAGGGTGTGCTGCTCCGTCCCGGCCGGGGGCGCCACCGTGGGGGAGTCCTGGCGTGCGGTGCGGCGTTGCTCGGCGGCGCGGATGGATTCCCGGAAGCGTTCGACCTCGCGCAGGCGCGCGGCCCGCGAGGCCTTGCCGCCCAGGGTGGTGGACTTGCGCGCGCGCTTTGACTTTTTGTCCTTCGGCCCGCCGTGGTCCCCGCTGGTGAGCTGTACGCGCTTGGCGGAGCCGTCCCGCCGCTGCCGTCCGCTGCTGGTCATGCTTCCACGCTACCCAGGGCATGCCCGAGCTGGTCATGCCTGCACCCGGGTTGATCATGGAATCCGTCCGCCGGGTGGAGCGGCTGACCGCCCCACCCCGCGGTCCGTACAGGCAGTGCCTGGCTGTTGGGTCATCGTCTGTGGTGGCGCCAGTGCTGGTGGACCTTGAGGACCTCGTAGCTCCATGCTGTCCGCTGCTGTGTGGTGTTCGTGCCGCAGGGCAGGCCGAGGTGTTCGGCGATGACGGGGAAGCGCGGGTGCATCTGCCGGTTGCCGGTGGTGACGAGGGCGGCCAGGAGTGGTTCTCCTTTCTGGCGGTCCTCGTCGACCAGCCACAGGATCACGGACTCGTCGTCGGGGTGGAGCCGGGGCAGACCGGGCAGGCGCTTGCGGATCAGGGGCCAGCTGGTGGTGGCGCCGGCCTTCGCGGTCTCCTCCAGCAGCGGCCGCAGGCCGGTCGCGATCTCGTACAGCTGCGCGGTGTCCAGCAGAACAGGCTGACCTGGACGAGAGGGTTGTTTGGCCGTGACTGTTATGGGGGTGGGCTGTGCAGCCGTCCGCGTGCGCGGGAACAGGGGCTTGCCCGGCCGGTCCTGCTGCTGCGAGGACCAGGCAGGCTTCCGCTTCTCCGTCCGGCCGGCAGACGTAGGCCGGGACGGTGCAGCGACGCTTAGGCCGGGACGCGATGTGACGGCTGGCGGGACGGATGACGCCTGGAGCCGTTCCGCCTCCTGCCACCGGCGGGAGGCGAGGATCTCCTTGTAGGACTGCAGGAGTGCCCGCTGCTGCCTGGTCTCGCTGGGCGGTGCTCCCGCCGCTTGCTGCCAGGCCAGCGCGTACAAGTCGGCCGCAGCCGCGACGGAGTGCCGGTCGATGGCCCGCTTCAGTTCTGTCAGCGTGTGGTTCAGCGTGCGGCGCACCGTGGCGATCTCCATCGCAGAGCGCGGCGCACGGCCGGTGGTACGGCGGCGGAAATCCGTCTGCCAGCCGGTGCCGCCGCTCAGGCGCACCCGATTCCTCGTCATGTTCACTCCCCCCTCAACGCCCCTTGGCACTCGGGGGCATCACGCGTGCGACTGCACGCCGCTGCGGCGTCCGGCCGTACATGAGAGCCCTGATTTACCCGGGGTTGGCTGTCGCCAATCCGCGCGGCTGTACGGGGCGAGGCGTCCCGTCGATGACGAGTAGAAGTGGCAGAGGTTCGCACCCTGGCCACTGAGCGAGGGGCCAGCCCCCCACACGCGTAAAGCCCATGGGCCGTACCGCCAGCGTTACGCACACGCCTTCACTCAAGTCTCCCTGAGGGCGGCGTCAGTCGGCCCGTGTCATTGCGGCGTGCAGTTCGCGTACGCCGCTGGTGCGCGGGTGCCGCTCGGCGAGCTCGGTGACGATGCGGCGGATCGCGGGCCGGTCTCGGACCTCGCCTGGGCTGGCCCGGTAGGCGTCCAGCAGTGCGCGGGCGGTCTGTTCGGGCCGCTGCCAGGCCCACCAGGCGCGCGCCATGTCGGTGCCAAGGCGGGCCTTGCGCTCGGCGGTCGGGAACTGCTCGGGTCGCAGGTTCTTCCCTGCGTCGAGTGCGGCGCCGGCGTCGCCGAGTGCCCAGTGCACGCCGACCGCGTACAGGTCGACTGCGGCCGGGCTGATGGCGAACAGCCGGCCGGGTGGAACGACCTGGGGCAGGCGGCGGGCGGCGCGGCGGGCCTCCTCGGCCATCGCCAGGGCCTCGGTGCGCTGGCTGGCCCGGGCGGCGGTGTAGGCCAGGGTACAGAGCATCTGTGCGTAGGCGGCGGCCGTGGCGTCGGTGCGCAGCCCGCTCGCCTCGAGGTCGTCGGCCGCCGAGGACATCAGGCGCTGAGCGGCGCCGTGCTGGTCCTGGTGGCGCAGCACGATGGCCAATTCCCGTGCTGCGGCCGCGGCTGCGAGCGGGGAGCCGGAGATCTCGGCCCAGGTGCGGGCGCGGTCCGCGGTGAGCCGAGCGCGGTCGTAGGAGCCGAGCTTGATGAGCATGGCGGAGGCGAGGCTGTACACGGCGGACAGCCGGGCCCGGTCGAGACTGCGGCGGGAAGCGGCGCCGTGATGCGCGTCGGCGATGAGGCCGGGCAGTACAGCCAGGAGCTGTGCGTGCGCGCCCCGGTCGTACAGTGCGCGGGCACCCGCCAGACGGCCGTCCAGCGGCCCGGCACCGGGCGGGGCGGGGGTGTCGGCCAGAGCGTCGTCCAGGCCCATCAGCAGGGCGGCGGGGCCTGCGGCCGCCGTGGCGGCGAGCAGCGTACGGCGGCGCATGGGGTCCTCCTCGGCGTCACGCTGACTGGCCGTCACTCTAGTGGCCGCCGTTGCTGTAGCGGGCGGTGGCGCGAGCGATGTCATGAGGATGTGTCCGGGCACGCCGACTTCTCGTGCGGCACGGTGCATCAGGGCCAGGTCGGCGATCCGGGTCCGGCGCTCCAGACGGGAGACGGTCGCGGGCGAGCAGCCGATCCGGTCCGCGAGCACGGCCAGCGTCCAGGCACGGCGCTGGCGTCCGATCCGGATGAGCGCGCCGGGGCGCCGCTGCGCGGCTAACTGCAGTGCTGTCGTGCTGTTCCAGAGCGGGTCAACGGGCACGTGTCCCTCCCACACCGCACAGACAGGGGGTCCTCCACGCTACGGGCGCCGGCCCGGCGGGTCGAGGCCGCTTGCACGACATGCAAACGCCGTGCACAGAACGAGAGTTGATCACCACGCAGCCGCTCCGCGCGGTGTGCTGGGCGCCACCGCCCCGCGCCGCGGGGCACCGTCCATCGAAAGGCACACCATGGCAACCACCGCCGCTGTTGCATCTTGGGCCGCCGACCCGACGACCGGCCCGGTCCGCTGCGCACGCGACGTCGTGCCAGCCGACCTGTGGGACAAGCAGGTCGGGCTCCTCATGCGGGACTACCCCTACGACTCGGTCATGGCCGCCCGGGTCCTCGGCCAGGGCTACGCCTACCTGCTGACCGCGATGAACCACCGGGGCGAGGGGCTGGGGCTGGCGCCCAGCAAGCTCGTCGACATCGGCGTCCACACGGTCATCCTGGACACCGTCGCGTACGCCGAGCTGTGCGAGAAGTTCAACGACGGACAGTTCCTGCACCACGTGCCGAAGGTGGACATGAAGAACGACGGCTCCGTGGTGAAGACGGCCCACATCGTCGCCGCCGACGGCTGGGAGGTCGACCTGCCGCTGTGGACGGACGCCGCCGACTGCGGCCCGTGCCACCCCGGCAACGACTCGCACTGACCGCCCCGCAACGGCGAGCTCCTCGGGCCCCGGCCGCACGGCCGGGGCCCGAGGGCAGGCCCGGGTGAGATTTCGGCGAACCGGCCCGCGGCCCGGTCGCGGCCGCCAGGATGGGCCGGGTGACCACCAGCACCGCAGACCTCTGGCACCACTACGGCCGCGCCCGCGCCACCAGTGACCGCACCGTTCCCGGCACCTTCTACTGGAGTTGGGGCCAGGACGCCGGGCCCGGCCCCGAGGTCCTCGGTGACCTGACCGGCCGCTGTGTGGGCGACCTCGGTGCCGGCGCAGCCCGGCAGGCAGCACACCTGGCGGTCCATCACCAGCCCGCCCAGGTCACCGCCATCGACGCCTCACCGGCCCAAACCGCCATGGCCACCGACCTGTACGCCCGCCTCGCGCCACGCCTGCGCATCGTGCAGTCCGACGCGGTGCCCCACCTGCAGGCGATGCCCGGCGCGTACGACGTGCTGTATAGCGTCTTCGGCGCTCTGGACTTCACCGATCCACGCGAACTGCTGCCGGCGGCTGCCGCCGCGCTCAAGCCGGGCGGGCGACTGGTGTTCGCAACCCTCGCCCACTACCTGAACGGGGCGCCCGCCCAGCCCGATGCCGTGGCCGCCGACATCCCGGCAAAGACACCGGACGGCGAAGCCACCACGATGCGCCGCTGGGTCCTCCAAGAGCACGTGTGGACCAAGCTGCTCGACGCGGCCGGATTCACCAACATCACAGTCGACGTGCTGCCTTCCGCCACCGGCGGGCCACGCACAGCCGACACACTGCTGGTGAGCGCGCACCACCCGTCCTAGAGCAGGGCCCCGCTCCGCCCCGGGACCTGGAGCTGAACGAGGAGAACGGCTACCGCTTCCAGCAGCAGAGGGCTGAGCGCCGTGTTGCTGCGATGGCGGCGGGTCGGAGGCGGCTGGCCAGTTACCTCTGCGGCGACGTCACCCTCCTTGAGTCCTGGACGCGCGCAGATCGACGGTCCCAGTCGGCCATACAGCGCCGATCACCCATGGCTTCACCAGGTCCGCCAGTTCCTCCGAGAACCGGTCACCGCCGCCGACTGCCAGGTGGGCGGCCCATTGCCGTACCGCACCTGCTGCCCAGTCCGCAATCTGGAGCTGGGGGTGGGATGTGCTGTCCGCGAAGTCGATCTGCACGGCCGGGAGCGGATCGTTGAAGCGGCCGGGGCGGGCGGGGTCCGGGAGGAGATGCGCCATGCGCAGCAGCGTCGCGTTCCGGTCGATCACCTTTGAGGTGTCATGGACGAGACGGAACCGCCCGACAGATTCTCCGAAGCTGGTGCAGAGGCAGTACAGCGCCGGCACCGCCGGGTCGAGGATGTCGCGCTGTTCGCCGGTCGCGAGGTCGGCGGCGGTCGCATCGGCCACCCCCCGGCAGCATTCCAGCAGCTCGATCCATCCGGCAAAGTTCGCGTGCTCCGCCGGGATCGACGCCTTGTAGGCGGCTATGGCGTTGAAGAGGTCGTCGGTCGCCACCCGCTGACGCACCCAGTCGACGAAGGCCTGAAGCATTCGGTGAAAGGCCGCAGCGTCGCCGAGGACCGGCCCGGCCATGCGCAGCAACTCGGCCAGAGCCAGACCGGCCTGGTCCTCATACAGGTTGAGACCGTCCGCGTCGGCCAGCGGCTCGACCAGAACATCGACCAGCTTGGTGACCACCATGAACCGCTTGTCCATCAGATAACTGCGAACGCTTCCCTCGCGCATACTCCCAAAGGCCCGCTTCAAGGCCCTCCGGCCCGCCGACGACCGGGCGAGAGAACCGTACTTGGGCTCACCCTGGGTGGGAGGAAGTTGGGACCGGACCTCATCTACGATCGACGCGGCCATCTCATCGGGCAGATGCACCCCAGCCAGCGTGAACACCGGCTGATGGGGATCGAGAAGGTTCTGCCCAGAGTTCGAGGACTCGTCGGCGTAGACGACAGGGAGCAGGTCGGAGGGAGTATTCACCCTCGGAGCATGCCGGGCAGACGGGCGGACGGCCACCAGAATTTCCTTCCTAAGCCCGTTCCGCCGTTGCCGGTGCCTCCTCGGACATCGACCAGAACTACGCCTGGCGTCAGGCGCAGCCCACGCGTGTGCGGCGGTGGACCAGGTGCATGCCGAGGACGAGCAGCAGTAGCCTGCCGATCTGCTCGAACCGTTCTTGGAGGGGGTCACGGAAAGAGGTGGGCCAGTTGCCCGGCCTCGGCGGCGAGGTCACCGCGCTCGGCAAGGTAGTCGGCCGTAGAGGCGCGGTGGACGGCCCGGGCCCGCTCCAGCATCGCGACGTTCACCTTTGCGTCCAGGGTGCGGCCCAGCGCGGCGCACAGAGCCTCGGCACGGGCTACAACCGCCTCGACGGTCATCGGTGCCTGCGCGGGCCCGAGCGCGCCCCCCGGCGCTCCTTCGCACCGCGGGTGGGCGAAGGGCTGCGGGCGTGCACGGAGTAGCCCGGCACGGCACCGCGCACCCAGGTACGGCCAGGCGGCGGCCGCAAGGGGTGCCGTGCGCCACGGGGACCTCGGCCGGCAGCTGCCCGCAGTGCGCGGCGTGTGCGCGGGTGGTGAGTCGGTAGGAGTCGTGCCGGGCTCGATGCTGCCGCCGAGATGAGGCGGTCGACGATGGCCGCGCAGAGGTGGGGTCGGTGAAGGTCCTGGTCCAGCCCGCGAACGGCTCATTGGAGGCGATGGAGACCTGTGGTACCGGGGTCCGGTCCCCCGGCACGGAGGAGGAGCTGACCAACCCTCTCCGCCGCTCTGGCGCCCCGACAGCCGCCGCTGCCCTGCTCGCTGTCAACCTCGACCATGCGTTCCTCGCGCCTGCAAGGCGGCTTTCCGCCCGGTCGCCGGCGCCCGCAGCCGGGAGGCCACCAGTGCCACTCGGGCAGCCGGGATGCGAGCGCCGCGCCGCCCGGGCGCGCCTCGCCGAGGTCGAGGCACGCGTCGTCGAGGCGACGGTCACGCACGCCCGGCACAAGCTGGGCCGGGTACAACGTGGTCGAGGCCCAGCTCGCGAGCGTTAGGCCCAGGGCGGGGTAGGCGCGGGGCGGGCCGCACTCACCCAGGCCGAGAAGGACCTCGCTGCCGTCCGGCAGCGAGGTCGGCCGGTGCGGAGGGCAGGGCACGGAGCCCGACGTCGTACGCCATCGCGCCTAGGGCGAGGACCACGAGCGGCCACACGAGGGGGGAGGCTGCCGGGATGGTGCCGTGGACCAGGGCCGCGCCGACGCTGCCGGTGCCGAGTGTGGCGGTGCAGGCCGGAACGTTGGGCAGGGCGATCCGCAGCACCACCTCCCGGCGCCGGGCCGGGCGGGCCGGGACGGGGTTGAGGGCGCTCATCGTCCGCTCACCATGCTCGTCTCGGCTTCCAGATAGCGGCTGGTGATGCGCGCAGCGAGCCCTTTCACTTTCCGGCGGACCTTCTCGCCCTGGCGCTTCGGCTGCGCAGCACCAGCGGCCATGGCCGCTTCAGCCCAGGTGGTGACCCCGGGGGTGGCGAGGGCGAGTGTCACGGCTCGCTCGGCAGGGGAGAGGGCCTCCAGGATCTCGGTCAGGCGCGGGTCATCGAAGCCGGCTTCGACTCCGGTGTCGGCGGCGGTCTGTGCGGGGACCAGGTCGTACAGGGTCAGCCCGTCGCCGAGCGGGGTGTCGAGCAGCAGCAGCCGCGCCTGGCCGGTCTTGCGGCGCCAGACCGGGGTGAGCTGCCGGTTGATGACCTTGGCCTCTGACTTCAGCTTCTTCAGGGCGTCAGGGGTGAGGTGACCTTGGTCGTAGAGAGGATCCGCCCAGTTGCCGAGCAAGGCGGTGGAGACCGGTTCATTCCATCCGCTCCACAGTCCCATCACCTCCGATCTGAAGGAGTGGATTGTGGATCCGTCGCCAGCGAGGGCGGCCTCGCGTGCGCTCAGCGCCTGGATCACGTCGGGGACCGGGATGTTCAAAGCCCGGAACCCGGACTCGATGGTCCGGTTGGCCGGGTGGCCGGCCTTGAGCACCGCCATGCCGGTGGTGGTGGTGATCATCATGGGAGGGGCGACACGGTCGAACGGCTCCGGCAGTCCGAACGTGCCGTCCAAGTCGAGAGCGACGCTCCCGTCCTCCCGGAGGGTCACGGTATCGCCGGTGTTCCCGCTCCAGTGGGCCGGGAACAAGGCCGTGACCGCCGCGCCGGTATGCGAGTCCCAGTTGAACTGGCTGATCCGCTCCGCCAAGTCGGTGTGGACAGAGCCGTCATCCTCGACCATGGTGTAACTGGGCGTAGGCGTCGGGTCTTCGGTGGCCATGAGCGTCTCCTTGTCGGGGAAAATCCTTCTCCTCTCGGTCCCGGCACGGGCCCGATCCGACAATGCACCTCGGATCCTTTTTGTGTCCTGCGTCACAGTGGCCCGGGTTGCTCGGAGCTCGCGGAGCCGGTCGACAGCCCTTGAAGCGTGGCCGCTCCCCGAGGGCTGCGGTTGTCCCCGGCTGGACGGGGACCGATTCCTGCGCACGTCCTGCGGCCGGTACAGCGGCCCGGGAGCTATGTACCCCGGGACCGCTGCACAGCACAGACCTCGATGACAGCTACGCCGTGTCCCGTACTGCACCGCCGGTGTCGGTGAACTGCGCCTGCTGGACGAGCCGGGAGACCAGTTCAGCAGGCGTCTGCGTGAGGTCGATGCGCGGGTGAGCGGATCCGTCCGCTGGGTTCAGCAACCGGGCTGTCCACCCCTCGGCGACGCGGACCCCCTCCAAGGAGATCCCCTCCGACAGCGGGAGCACGGTCAGCAGGCACCAGGACGTCCGCCGGGCCAGCCCGGCCGTGCGGTGGGCGTAGTGCTCGGCCAGCCGGTTGCCGACCGCGCCCGGGCCCTGGCGGCACACACTGCCCACGTACCGGCACCCGCGGCGGTTGTCCCACGCGACGTATACCGCGCAGCTCGCCGCCACCCGGCGGCGCACCACGGCCGGGCTGGCCCAGCACACCACCACCGGCGAGCCCCCGCGGCCCTCTGCGGTCGCGGGGACGTCGAGCACCGGGCCCAGCAGCCGCAGGACCGGCCGCAGCGCCTGGCCGATCGCCGCCGGCATCAGAGCCGTGCTCACTCGGCGTCCTCCTCGTCCCCGTCGATGTCCTCGTCGACCACGAAGATCGAGGGATCGGCCGGCCCGAACTTCGCGAGGATCCCCTCGAGCTGGCCCAGCTGCACCCGCAGCGCCTCGACGGCCTCGAAGGCGCCGAAGACCTGGTTGCCGCGCTTCTGGCTCATACGGGCCAGGGCCCGCCCGGCCTTGGCCGCGCCCTTGATGCCCTGCCCGAGAAGCCGGCGCTGGCGCGCGTCCTCGGCCTCCGGTTCCGCTGACGTGCCATCCGTCTTGGCCTTGGCCTCCGCGCGGTTCTTGGCGATGGTGGCCAGGGCGTGGGCCGGGTCGGCCGCGTGGACGAGGTCCCACTCGTAGTCGAGGATCTCCTGCACACCGGACTTGTCCAGCATGGGCTCGCCGTCGTGGACCACCACGCCCTCGACCTCGCGCTCCTGGGTGTGGAACAGCTTCGGCAGCACGGCCGGGTCGGCGGCGACATGGGCGACGGCGATAGAGTGCAGCATCCTCAGCCCGCCGGACGTCTTCGACAGCAGGTCCAGCAGCTTCACCGGCGTCGCCCGGAAGGGCGCCTTGCGGCTGTCGCGGTCGGTGCCCTCCTTCGATCCACGGTCCCGCGTGATGTACCCGTCGAGGATCGCGGCGGTCCCGCCCAGCACGATCAGCTCCGCCACGGCATCCTCCCCGCCGGCCAGGGCACGCTTGAGGACGTCGTCGAGCACCCCGAAGACGTCGTCGCCCTTGGTCAGCTCCCACGGCTGCTTCCACACCCCGTTGGTGATCGTGCCGCCGTTGCCGAAGGCCCGCAGCGGCTGCTCGATGCCCTCCTTGCTGCGGTAGGCCGACAGCGCCATGGGCGCCAGCCGCTCGCTGATCGGCTGCCGGCGGGCTTGGACCATCCCGAATTCCTGCTTGATCAGCCGGTTCATGGCGTCCGCGTGCGGCCCGGCGAGCACCGCGTGCTGGTGGACGGCAGTCGACCACAGCCGGTGCGCCGGCACCCCGAGCAGCTCGTGCATGGCCTGCGTACCCACCGTGCCCGACAGCACCCGGTGCACGTCCGGGGTGATCAGGCCCTCGCGCAGGGCGTGCCGGTAGACCCGCTGCATGCCCTGCGTGTTCTGCGCCCCCGGCGTCCAGGCGGTGACGCGGACGTGCAGGGTGGCCAGCAGGTCGTCCCGCGCCGCCACCAGGTCCGCCAGCGGCCCACCCCCGTCCGCCTGCGCGCCGACCACGACGGTGGCGGGGAAGGCCAGCGTGTGGCCCTCGCGCCGGGTCGCCTCGGTCAGCGTGGGAGCCGCCAGGTTCTTACGGGTCCGCGCCGTCAGCTCGCCCACCCGCCGCCGCGTGGCCGCCTGCTCCGCGCGGCTGCGCCCGCCGGACCGCTCGGTGGAACCGATGACGGAGGCGGTGCAGGCCGAGATCGCCTCCTCGATGTCGCCACCGGTGCGCGCCAGCCACATGCTCACCATCCGGCTGTTGCCGTCCCCCGCGACCAGGAAGGTGTCCTCGGTGCCGTCGTCGTAGACGACGCGCATTACGAACAGCGTCAGCGGCTCCTTCACGCCCTGCTGGAGCACACTCGAGGTGTAGACGTTCTCGCCCTTCTGGGCCTTGTACGTCTTGCGCATGCTCTCGGCGACCGCCTTGGCCAGCGCCTTGCGGTCCGGCATGTGCACCGTGAAGACCGCGAGCGGCTTGTCGGTCTTCGGATCGACCACGGTCTCGTACGCCGGCACCACCGACGAGGACGGCGCCACGTCCATGGCCGTGTGCAACTGATCCGCCCACCGCTGGTTGATGAAGTCCGGCAGGACGTCGAGGTCGAGGTAGCGGTAGTGCGGCGGGGTCGCGTACAGCATCCCGCCGACGACCGGCTTGGCCGTCAGCAGGTTGATCGGCTCACGGGCCACGAGTGCCTGCAGCCGCTCCGGGTCCACCGCACCCGAGGTCACGGCGTTCGCCGCGGCCTCGTCCAGCGAGACCTCGGGGTTCGCGAGCAGCTCCTTACGGGTGCCGCGGAGCTTGGTCACCAGCAGCGGGTCCGCGACCGGCTCGGGGCGGCGCAGCAGGGGAGGCAGGCCCTCGTCGGGCTCCTGCCCGTCCAGGCCGTCGAAGTCGTCGAACGAAGAAGTCACGATCTTGCCCTCCTGGGCATCGCGCGCAGCAGGAAACACCCGCGGGCAGGGCGTGAGCCACTGCCTCCACTGCGCGCCGTCCACAGGGGGGCGGCGAGCGCCGTCACGCTCCACCAGCGGCTCATGTCTCCGCGATGTCCCGTGCCGACCGGCGTTCCACGGTCCTAGGCGAGCTGCTGGTCAGTCGGATCCCCAGGGGACCGAACTCCCGTCGACGACGGGTGCCAGCCGCTCTTCATGCCTCAGTTCGAACCCTGCGGCATGCAGTTCCATGTAGCCAGAGCGGTGCGCAGCCGACGACAACGAACTCCGCCGGCTCCACCCAAGCCTACGCCCATCTCGACCTAAACCGGACTGACTTCAAGATGACGGCTCTCAACCAGGTAAATCCCCTGGTCAATTCGGCACAGCCAAGCCCAACACCAGTGTTGATCTACGCCACTTGCAGGGGCTAGTCATCCGACAGAACAGGCCCAGCGCGCTCTCGGCGAGCGTCCGGGTGCACGCCACCGCCTGACTCTCACCCGGCCGCGGTCTGTTCGCGCAGGGTGCGTATCCACGTCTCGCCGAAGCCGGCGGCGCCTGTGTCGTCGCCGGGGACCCGGAAGATGTACGGGTCGGCTGCGAGTTGCTCCATGAGCGCCTCGTACAGGTTGTCGAAGGGCGGTTCGAGGCAGACCGCCAGGGACTCGGCGAACTGGCCGGGGGAGGGGCTGACGGTGATGAGGTGGTCCAGGAAGGGGAACATGCCCCATTCGTCGATCCGCTGCCGCAGCGCGGCCTGCGCCGGTGTGTCCGGCATGAGCAGCCCGTGCATCACATACAGCCCGTAGAACCAGCGCAAGCCGAGTAGCACGGTCCGCGCCCGCACGAGCTCCTCGTCACTGGCCCGCTTCACCGGACCCACCGCATCCGCGTGCCGCTCCAACAGCCCCCAGTCCACCGGCGGTCCCTCGCCGCGCTCGGCCGCCCCCAGCATCCGCGCCCAGGCCTCGACCATCAGGCCGTACATGCCGAACGCGGCGAACGCCTCGGCCAGCGCGTCCGCCCCCACTTCTTCCACTCCCAGACCGATCGCCGCGACCACGTGCACCATGCTCCTGGAGTCCGGCCCCTCGGCCTCCACCGGCACGCCCTCGCCGGCTTCGAGTGCCGCGCGTACCAGGGCGGGGTTCGCCGCCCCGCGGCGCCACGAGCCAGTCCGCGGTCGCATACAGCGCGTCCTGCCCTTCCTCACCCGTCCCGGCCGCGCTGCGAGCGAACTCCACCAGCCGGTGCGACACCGACCTTTCCAGCACCCAGACGAGAGCCCGACGCACGGCGCCGATGGGGGCTCCGGCACCTGAACCGCCCCCGGCCGCACGCCCATTCCGGCCTCGGCGAACCACTCCAGCACAGCGAGCCGACGGTCTCGTCCCTGTCGAAGATGCCGCACCAGCGCCGCGGCGCTCTCCACCACCACCGACCCCTGCCCGCGCCCGAGCCCGCGGCGCCGGTGACGCGGCAGCAACCCCGCCCGTCGCCAGCTCTCCAACTGGCTGGCCGTCACCACCACCTCCCGCGCGGCAAGTTCGCGGATCACCCCCAGATCGGCCGGACTCGGCGCTCCTCGTGCCATGCCCACCATTACAACCCCGAGAAGCGCAATTCTCTGCGGATCTGCAGCTCTGGCTCACTGGTCCCAGCACCACAGCCCGTGCTGCCGCGCCCTGCCCGAACGGACACCCGCCATGCCGAAGAAGAACCGCGCCCCCTCCACCGCCCCGCACCAGAATCACGTGACGCCCGACCCTGTCTCGTGGCGGCGCCTCGTCTCCATAGCGCTCCTCACTGGAGCCGTCCGCCACATCGGTGCCCTCCTGGCCGGCCTCGCAGTGACCTGGTGGCAGCACGACTGACACCCGCCCGAGCACGAAAAGGAACTCAATGTCTTGCAGCCGACCCCAACTGACATCACCTCACCCACCCGGACACACCCCGCCTCCGCAACCTTCAGTCCAAGGAGGCACACACCTTGAAACCGGATTCATTAAAAATTCTGGAACGAAGGAAACAGCCAGCTAAGCACCCCGGCCACACCGCTTCGTAGCCAGCCGCCCGCGCATGCGGGCCGGGTCCGGGAGCGCAGCGGACGGACCCCCAGGCTCCTTCCAGGAGCGAAGCGACGAAGGAGCCGCCGGCTCGGAGCGTCAGCGGAGAGCCGGAGGGCACCAGCCCAAACTCCGGATACAGCGAAAGTTCTGACGGAAGGAAACAAGGCTCGGAGGGCAGCGCAGAGCCCAACTCCCCGCACCGCGGGGAGTCCCCACTTCGGTTTCGGTTCCCGCGCGCAGCGCGGGGCTTCACTCCAACTTCCGCGCGCAGCGCGGAAGTTCTCTCAGAGCCTGCGCAGCAGGCTCTTACCCGCGGAGCGGGT
>NZ_JBEYXP010000032.1:0-131152 GCF_040704615.1 Streptomyces sp. NPDC046862
GGCCCCCCCCCGGGGTTTGGGGGGGTTTTTTTGGGGGGGGGGGGGGGGGGCGCCCCCCCGGGGAAGGGACGGGTAGGGGCGGCGGGGGCGAGGAAAGGCCCGTACCGCCCCGTCGCGTCACTCGCCCCGCCACCACGCCAGCAGCCGGGCCCAGCCGCTCCGGGGGCGGACCGGGTCGGTCGCGGGGAGCGTGTACGCGGCGCCGGGGCCGTACGGGCCCGGCACCGACCCGCTCCGGGGCGCCGGGGCGTCGTCAGGGGACGGCGCGCCGACCGCGGCCGGCGGGAACGTCACCGGCAGCGCGGCGAGCGCCCGGTGGAAGGGCCCGGGCCGCCACTCCAACTCCTCCACGGGAACGGCGAGTTCGACGTCGGGCAGCCGGTCGAGGAGCTTCTCCACCGCCACCGCCGCGATCAGCCGAGCCTCACTCTGCGCCGGACAGTTGTGCGGACCGGCGCTCCACGCCAGATGCGCACGGTTGCCCGCCCGCTGATCGGACGTCAGGGAGGGATCGGTGTTGGCGGCGGCGAGACTGACGACGAGCGGATCGCCCGCCCTGAGCAGCGTGCCCTCGTACATGACGTCGTGCCTGGGGTAGTGCACCGCGTAGTTGGCCATCGGCGGGTCGGTCCACAGCACCTCGTCGAGGGAGTCCTCCACCGGAAGGCTGCCCCCGGACAGGCTGCCCCCGAACCGGTCGTCGGACAGCAGCAGCCGCAGGCTGTTGGCGATCAGGTTCTGCTGCGGCTCGGTGCCCGCGCCCATGAGCACGACGAGCTGGTGGACCATCTCGTCGTCCGCGAGCCGCGCCGGATGCGCCAGCAGCCAGGACGTCACGTCGTGACCGGGCCGGGCCCGCTTCAGCTCGACCAGCTCGATCAGCGTGTTCGTCAGCAGTTCGTTGGCCTTCTCGGCGTCCACCCCGTCGAAGATCCCGGACATGCCCTCGACCAGCCGGACCCCCAGTTCCGAGGGGCAGCCGAAGAGGTGGTTGAACACCAGCAGCGGCAGGACCTGCGCGTACTCGCCGAGCAGGTCCGCCTTCCCCGTCGGCGCGAACCGGTCGATGAGCGTGTCGGCGCTGCGCTCGACGTACCCGCGCAGGGTGCTGGGCTCGACGCGGGCCAGGCTGTCGGTGATGGCGCCGCGCAGCCGGCGGTGCTCCTCGCCGTCGGTGAACAGGGCGTTGGGCCGGTACATCATCATCGGCACGACCGGGCTGTCCATGGGAACGGTGCCGTCGGCGAGGTCGTTCCAGCGGCGCGGGTCCTTGGCGAAGGTCTCCGGGCTGCGCAGGACGTGCAGGGCGGCGGCGTACGACGTGACGAGCCTGGCCCGGACACCGGGTGCGAGTTCGACGGGCGCGGTCGGCCCCTTGGCCCGCAGCCGCTGGTAGGCGGCGGAGGGATCGGAGGCGAACTCGGGCCCGTACAGGGGCTCGTGGGCCGGGCAGCCCGGGGGCGGTGCGGAGGGTACGGGCGGTACGGGCGGTACGGAGGTCACGCGTGCTCCAGTTCGCTGCTGCCGGTGCGGCCGATCAGGTACTCGACGAGGGCGATCAACGCCCGCGTGGACGACTCCGCGTCGCGGGCGTCGCAGCGGACGAGCGGGGTCTCCGGCAGCAGATCGAGGGCCTCGCGGACCTCGTCCAGCTCGTGCAGGGGCGCGCCGTCGAAGTGGTTGACGGCGACCGCGTACGGCAGCTCCAGCTCCTCCAGGACGCCCATGACGTCGAAGGACTGGTCGAGCCGACGGGTGTCCGCGAGGACGAGCGCGCCGAGGGCGCCCCGGGTCATGTCCTGCCACAGCTGGGTGAAGCGCTGCTGGCCGGGCGTGCCGAACAGGTACAGCACCAGGTGGTCGCTGAGGGTGAGCCGGCCGAAGTCGAGGGCGACCGTGGTGGTCGTCTTGTCGCGTGTCCCGGCCAGGTCGTCGACCAGGGCGCCCGCCTGGGTCATGACCTCCTCGGTGCGCAGTGGCCGGATCTCGGAGAGCGCGCCGACGAAGGTGGTCTTGCCGACCGCGAAGTGGCCGACGACCAGCAGCTTGGCCGCCGTCTTCACGGTGGGCCGCAGATAGACGTCGGACGGGGCGTCAGAGGCGGGCGCGGAGCCCATCGAGGACCTCCTCGAGGATGCGGATGTTGGACGCCGGGTTCACCGGGACGAAGGGGGCCCGGGTGACGAGGTGGCCGCTGTCCATGAGGTCGGCGACCAGCACCTTGGTGACGCTGACCGGCAGCGTCAGATGCCCCGCCACCTCGGCGACGGACAGGGCGCCGGGGCGGCACAGCTCCACCACCCGGCGCTTCTCCGGACTGAGACCGGTCAGCGGCAGGTCCTCGCCGGTGACCACCATCGTGACCAGGTCCAGGGTGTTGCGGGACGGGAAGGCGCGGCCGTCCGTGACGACGTACGACCTCACCAGTCGTTCCGGGGGGCGCCGCCGAGGGGTCATGCGTGGCTGCCGGTGTCCACCCGGGCCGGGCTGGTCAGCTCCTTGCCGAGCCGGTCGACCAGCTTGTGCATGCGGTACGTGACGGCCTCCATGTCCACGTGCTCGCCGGTGGAGACCGCGAGGTAGGCGCCCTCACCGGCGGCGACGAGGAAGACGAAGCCGTGCCCGAACTCGATCAGCGTCTGGCGCCACGGGGTGCCCGGGGTACCGCAGAACTCGGCCGTGCTCCGGCTGATGGACTGCACCCCGGCGAGCCCCGCGGCCAGCCGCTCGGCGTCGTCGCGGCCGATGTGGGCGGAGTGGGCACGCAGCATGCCGTCGGCGGAGAGCAGGATCGCGTGCCGCGCCTCGGGCACCTTCAGCACCTCGTCGAGCATCCAGCCCAGCTCGTTGGTCGTGGGCTCGATCATGCGTGGGGGGTCCCTTCGTCGTCGTGGGGCGTCACGTGCGCGGCTTCGGCGGCTTCGGCGGCTTCTCGCGGGCCGGGCTCGTCCCGTACGGCTCCGGTGTGGCGCTCCGGCTCCGGTTCCTTGCCGAGGACCTCCCACACGGGCTCATACCGCGGCGCCTTCCGCGCGGGCTCGACGTCGTCACGAGCGAAGTCGTAGCGGTCCGAGATCGTGTCGGGCCGGTCGGGCACGGGCTCGTGGCGGTCCGTCACCTGAGCGGGCTCGGGGCGTACGGCCTCCGGCGCGCGCTCGGCAGCGGTGTCCTCGTCCCGGTCCTGGTCGCGCGAGGTCTCCCACGAGAACGCGTACCGGTCCGCCGGCGGCTCGGGGTCGGGCCGTCCCGGCTCCGCCGCCGCGTTCTCCCGCAGTTCCTCGCCGGCCGCGCGTTCGCCCGCCTCGCGGCCGAAGCGGGTGCCGCGGGCGAAGGCGCCCATGATGCGGGCGTTCTCCTCGGGCGAGCGGGCCGGGGTGTCCTCGGCCCCGGTGGAGGCGGCCCCGGTGGAGGATGACGCGGAAGGTGCGGACGCGGAGGGGGCGGCGGCCGGCTTCGACGGGGTACGGCGGCGCCGCTTCGGCAGACCGCCCACCGTGGTGCCCGCGGGCTCCGCCGGACGCGGCGCGAACTCGGGCTCGGGCATGGCAGCGGAGGCGGGCCCGGGAGCGGGCATGGCAGCGGAGGCGGGCTCGGGAGCGGGCATGGCAGCGGGAGCGGGCTCGGCAACGGGGGCGGGGGCCGGTTCGGGCGCGGGGGCCGGTTCGGGCGCGGGGGCGGGTTCGGGCGCCGGGGCGGGCCCGCGGGGCGCCGGGGGCTCGGTGACAGCGGGCTTCGGGGCCGGGGTCTCGACGTGGGTCAGCAGGGCCGACGGCACGAACACCACGGCGCGGACACCGCCGTACGGCGAGCGCGTGTCCACGGAGACGTTGAAGCCGTAGCGCCGGGCAAGCACCCCGATGACGGCGAAGCCGAACTGGGGCGGGTCGTCGAGGCGGGTCACGTCCACCGCCCGGCGCCCGCTGAGCAGCTCACCCGCGCGCTCGACCGCCTGCCCGTCCATGCCGACGCCGGCGTCGTCGACGACCACGCACGCGCCGTTGTGCACGACCTGGACGTTGACCTCGACGTTGGTGTTGGGCTGCGAGTGGCGGGCCGCGTTGTCGAGGAGTTCGGCGACGGCGAGGACGACCGGCTCCACCGCGCGGCTCTCCACGGCGATGTCGACCTGGCCGGTGACGCGGACGCGCCGGTAGTCGCGGATGCGGGACGTCGCGCCGCGGACGACCTCGACCAGCGGCGAGGTCGCGCGCTGGCGGCCCGGCCAGGAGCCGCACAGCACGGCGATGGCCTGGGCGCGACGCCCGAACTGGGCGTTGGTGTGGTCGATCTCCAACAGGTCGCGCAGCACGTCGGGACGGTCGTGCCGGTCCTGCATCTCGGAGATGGAGACCTGCTGCTCGTTGGCGAGGGCCTGGATGGAGCGCATCGACGCCTTCAGCGCGGCCTTCGCGGACTGGTCGGCGCGGGCCTGTGCGTGGTCGACGGCGCCGGAGAAGCGGACCAGGACCTCTTCGAGGCCCTTGGCGAACTCCGTGTCGGCGAGGCGGGCGTCCAGGGGGCCGGGGGCGGACCGGTGCGGGGAGTCCGCGAGAGCCGGCAGACGGACCAGGACCAGATGGCGCAGCGCCTCGTCCCGGGCGCGCAGTCCGTCCGCGAGATCCGCGCCGCGTCCGCGCTGCCGGCGGGTGATCCCGTGCTGACGCACCAGAAGTACGGCGGTGGCCACCAGCAGTGCGGCCAGGCCCCAGGTCACCGCCTCCGGTATGGGCTCGGTCATGAGGTCACAAGTCCTTACGTCACGTCCACAGTTCGCCATGTCCTCACGTCGCCACGGATGGGCATGAGTGGGCGGAACCGCTGATGGTAGTTGTGCGACGGCGCGCACACTTTCCGTGACGCGCAGAGAAGTTGCCCTGGGGCGCACAACTGGTGCGAGCGGCGTACGCGGGCGCGCGGCACCCAGTCCCCGCATGCGCGGTGGCTGACGGTCGCCCATGGCAACCGACGGCACCACTAGGGTTTCCCTCAGTAACGACCGGCGCAGGCGAACGGAACACGGTGCCGAACCGTACAGAACAGCATGTATGAAACCGTCGGGACTCATCACCGCGAAGGGGGATCGTTGCCCGCGGGAAGCTATACCGTCGATTCGCAGACCACAGGAGAGGTGCATCCGCGCGAGCGCGCCGAATTCTGGAGAGAGCGCATCGGGACGTACCAGTCCCGGATGGGCTTCAGGTACGCCCGCACCGACAACTTCCGCGGGGAGGCCGTCCGTCAGCGCACGGGGGCCTATCAACTCGTCAAGTACGCCTCGGACGAGATCGAGTACAGCCGGACGCCGCATCAGGTACGGCAGGATCCCGACGAGGACTACCGTCTGCTGCTCCCGGTGCGCGGGGAGATCGTGCTGCGGCAGGACGGCCAGGAGGCCAGGCTCACGCCGGGGACCGGCACGCTGGTCACGTTCGGGGAGCCGTTCCAGTGCCTCCAGGACGCGGACACACAGGCGTTCATCCTCACCATCCCGGCCCACGAGGTGGACGGCCCGCTGAACCGCCGGTCACCGGTGGCGACCGGCCTCGACCTCACCGTCGGGCTCGGCCGGATCGTGCGCTCCATGCTGAGCGACCTGTACGAGGAGCGCGACCGCCTCACCGACCCGCAGTTCAACGCCGTCTCCGACCGCATCGTCGAACTGGTCTGCATGCTCGCCGCCGGGGACGACCGGCCCGACGCGCCGGGCCATCTGGGCGAGGTCGAGGCGATGGTCCGCCGCTACGTACGCGAGCACGCCTCCGACCCCGGCCTCACGGGTACGTCGATGGCGCGCGCCCTGGGCTGGTCGCTGCGCCAGATACAGCTCGCCCTGCAGCGCGTGGGTACCACGCCGCGGGACCTGATCCGCGAGGAGCGCCTGCGGCTGGTCCGTGACCGCCTCCAGTGCGCGGACTGCGAGCACATGACGATCACGGACCTGGCCCATTCCTCGGGCTTCTCCTCGGCGAGCACGCTGAGCACGGCGTTCCGCCAGCGGTACGGCGTGAGTCCGCGCGAGATGCGGTACCGCTCGCGCTGAGCCGATCGCACGCCGGGTGGGGGCGACGCCTTTCGGACAGCTTCCTTCCGCTTCCGCTCTCCCCTCGGCGTGCCCGCGCGGGCTCGCCACGCCGAAGCCCGGGTCCCCGGTTCAGTTGGACAGGCCCTCAAAGCTGTTGCGGTCCGCGATGGCCCGGTCCTGAGCCTCTCGGTAGGTGTCGGCGGCGTCATGGGGGTTGTCGCTGTGCTGGCCACGCCGTGTCAGATCGTTCGCCATCAGATGGGCGAGCGAGCCGGGCCCGGGGGGCAACGCCCGGGAACCGCCCTCGGAGACGACCTCGGTGGCCTCGACGAAGTCCGACATCAGCCTGAGCGCCTCTAACTCGCCGCTGGCGAGCACGACCTGCACCCGGTCCTGTTGCGGCGCCAGCAGCGCCTCACCGATCCGGTCCCGGTAGGTCTCGCTGAGCCGCCGGGCGAACCGGTACAGGTAGTCGCCCTTGCCCGGGGAGTCCGGCTCGGGCACGAACATCATCAGACGGTCGGCGAGGCCCTCCAGGTCCGCCCCCGGCGAGCGGTACAGAGGACGCTCGCTGCTCTTGCTGCGGGGATCGGCCCGCATGGTGAGGACGAAGCGTGCGACTGCCTCCCGCACGGGCCACAGCCCCTCCCCGAGCCAGCGGAAGCTCCGTCCCCCGGCGGACGGGGTGCCGGGCATCAGAACAAGACACCAGCCGGACACCGCACACCAGTGGAGCTGCGCGGTCCCCGGGCCGCCCAGCAGGGCTGTCTCGAACCTGCTCGTGAAGTAGATCGAACCCTCGACGTCCTTCTGGTGACTGTTCTGTGTCTCGTCGGTGAAGTCACTGTAAACAGCGATGCTGCTCACCGGCAGTCCTTCGGCCAGCAGATGCTCCGCGACCGAAGCCATGTAGTGCCCGATCCCCCGGTCGAGTTCGCTCCGCAAGGACCGTTCACCGCCCGGACCCAAGTCCCCCACCCCGGCCCCTCCAGCATTCCGCGAAATTCGAAATCTTGGCCCCAGCATAGGCAGTTCCCTCGCCGGTGACACGTGTCTTCACCGGACGACGCCGATCACGGCGTGAGGAGCGGCAGGCACTGGCGGGAGACGTCTCCCAGGCCTCGACTGGACTGCGGGTTCGCGTGGTTGGGGATGCGGGGCCGACCGCCGGGCCGCTGACGCGCTGTGAATGTTAACGGTAGCCGCTGTGCACACTGTGCGACTGTGCGTTCCCCCGGGTCCAACGGCTGATCCCGTGGCTGAAGTTGTTCGCTTCAGGGTCCTGATGACGACGTGTCGGGTGACTCCCTGTAAGGAGCCCACGGAACCCGTCCCGGCCTCGTCGCGATTGATGCCTGTTCAAGTGAAAATCCCTTCCAGGAGCAACTTGAGCGGCTGGTCAGATGGTTGACGTCTTTCGCTACTCTGTCGCGTACTGGCTGATCGAGAGGACTCCGATGCCTGAACCCCCGCCCTACGACATAAGCCCCGAACGCGGTCGGCCGGCCACTGCGACGCCTCCGCCCCGCAACCGGCACGGCAAGTCGCCCTCTTCGGAGCCCGCGCCCTCCCCCGAGGTGCGATCCCGTCTGGTCCGGCTCGCTGTTCTCCCCGCCTCGCTCGTGGGAGCGACGGCGACCGCCGCCGTCACCTCCCTCGTGCTGCACCTGAAGCAGGGAGCTGTCGACGCCACCACCTGGGGCATCGTGGCCAGTGCCGCCGCCCTCGGGTGCGGCTGCATAGCCGCCGCCGTCTCCTCCGCCCGTTCCCAGGCCCGCAGGGAGGCGCGGCACTACGCCGCACTGCGCCAGACCATCACCAGCGGCAAGTGGCCGCTCGACGAGGCACTCGCCGCGCTCGAACGGGGTGAGCAGCTCCATCCACGGGTGTTCACCCATCCGGCTCCCCGCACGGGGGACCCGCGCGAGGTGCTCACGTACGAGCTCGCCGAGGCCCAGCACAACGCCCGGGAGGCCCTGGTCCAGGCGGCGCGGCTCACCGAGTCCGCGTCCGAGGACAGCCACGACAAGGTCGAGGTCTTCGTCAACCTGGCCCGTCGGCTGCAGTCCCTGGTCCACCGCATGATCCGTGAGCTGGACGACCTGGAGAACCAGGTCGAGGACCCGGACCTGCTGCGCCGCATCTTCGGCATCGACCACCTGGCCACCCGCATCCGGCGGCACGCGGAGAACCTCGCGGTGCTCGGCGGCGCGGTCTCCCGGCGCCAGTGGACCAACCCGGTGACGCTGACCGAGGTGCTGCGCTCCTCGATCGCCGAGGTCGAGCAGTACTCGCGCGTCAAGCTCGTACCGCCCATCGAGGGCACCCTGCGCGGTCACGCGGTCGCCGACGTCATCCACCTCCTGGCCGAACTCGTCGAGAACGCCACGGCGTTCTCCAAGCCGGACACCCAGATCCTGCTCCGCTCCCGACGCGTCACGGCCGGCATCGCCGTGGAGGTCGAGGACCGGGGCCTCGGGATTCCGCAGCACGACCAGGACCGCATCAACGCCCTGCTCGCGGACCCGGGTCACGTCGACATCGCCACGCTGCTCGCCGACGGACGCATCGGCCTCTTCGTCGTCTCGTCGCTGGCCCGCAGGCACGGCATCGCGGTCAAGCTGACCGGCAACATCTACGGTGGTGTTCAGGCCATCCTGGTGCTCCCGCACCAGTTGCTCGGCACCGAGGAAGGCCAGGCGCCCGCCCAGGCGATGCCCGCGGAGCCCGGTCCGGCGGCCGTATCCCCGCCCGCACCCGCACCCGCGCCTGCCGCACCGCAGCAGACGTGGGCCGCCTCGTCCGCGCCGGGCACGCAGGCCGCCCCGCGACAACAGCCGCAACCGCAGCCGCAGATGCGGCAGCCGGTGGCTCCTCCCCCCTCGGCTCCCCGGCCGGCGATGGCTCAGGCCCGCTTCGAAAGCCGGCGTGAGAGCCCGTCCGCGGGTGCCGGGATTCCGGCATCGCACGGGTCCGCCCAGCAGCCGAGGCCCGTGCTGCCGCAGCGCCGCCCGCAGAGCCACCTCGCGCCGGAGCTCCGAGGCGGTCCTCTCTCCCGACAGGAGGAGGCCGCGGAGGAGCCCGGGTTCAACCCCGGCCTCCTGGCCGGAATCAACCGGGGGATGGACCTCGCCGGCACCTCGTCCGACGTGAGTCCTGGGGGCGACTCACGCTGGGACTCGTATCGATCTCAAGGAGAAGAACCGCACCATGGTGAGCGATAGCCACCCCACCGGCCAGAACGTCGACTGGCTGCTGGAGAACCTGAAGAAGACCGTGCCGGGTACGCGGCAGGTGCTGCTCCTCTCCTCCGACGGGTTGAGGAAAGCCCACGCCGACCTCGCCAGCGACGACGCCGACCGACTCGCCGCGATAGCCTCCGGGCTCAACTCACTGGGCCGTTCCTACGGCCAGGACCGGATCCTGGGCGGCGGCGGCGCCGTACGCCAGGTCGTGGTGGAGCTGAACAACGGCATCCTCATCGTGGCCTCGGCGGGCCACGGTGCCGTGCTCGCGGTCACGGCTGACGCGACGACGCACACGGAGACGCTCGGCTACGAGATGGGCATGCTGATCCGTGCCGTGCAGCCGTTCCTCGCCACCCCGGCGCGCCGGCCGACCATCACGTCCTCCGGGGCGGGGAACTGAACATGCCGGACGAGCCGGACGAGATGTTCCTGGACGAGGAGGCCGGACGCCTGGTCCGGCCCTTCACCGTCAGCAATGGACGCACTCGGCCCTCGACGCACTTCGACATGCTCACCCTGGTGATGTCCACCGGTGTACGGCCGTCCGCCGATCTCGGCCCCGACCACGACACGGTGCTCAGCCTGTGCAGCACTCCCGTGTCGGTGGTCGAGTTGGCGGCCCTCATGAAACTCCCGGTCGCCGTCACCAAGGTCCTCCTGTCCGACCTTGTACAGCAGGAGGCGCTCTCCGCGAGGGCGCCACGTGTCATTGAGGCGGCGACCGCCGCCAACCGAGAGACTCTGGAGGCGGTGCTCGATGGTCTTCGCGCGCGGCTCTGACCACTTCCCGACCGCCCTGAAGATCCTCATAGCCGGAGGGTTCGGGGTCGGCAAGACGACCTTCGTCGGGGCGGCCAGCGAGATCGCTCCGCTGAACACCGAAGAGGTCATCACCACGATCAGCGCCCGCACGGACAGCCTCGACGGCGTGGAGGAGAAGTCCACGACCACCGTGGCGATGGACTTCGGGCGCATCACCCTGGACTCGGAACACGTCCTCTACCTGTTCGGCACACCCGGGCAGGAGAGGTTCTGGTTCATGTGGGACGAGTTGTCCGACGGCGCGCTGGGAGCAGTCGTTCTCGCCGACACCCGCAGACTCGACGCGTGCTTCCCCGCGGTGGACTTCTTCGAACTGCGCGGAATCCCGTTCGTCGTCGGGGTGAACGAGTTCGACGGTGCCTACAGGTACACCGACGAGGAGGTGCGCCAGGCCATCGGCCTCAAGTCCGACGCGCCCGTCGTCTTCTGCGACGCCCGGCAGTGCAGCTCCAGCACGGGCGTGCTCCTCACCCTCGTCGAGCACCTGCTCAGCCTGACCTACGGCTCCGGGGCGCAGGAGGCCAACGTGGTCCGTTGACGCCTGCTCGACCCAGCCGATACCGAACGGAGTTCACATGCACAGCCCAGACCCCTACACCACGTACGAGCCGCTCGACCGCCTGCTGCTGACCCCCGAGGACCCGGCCGGCCCGCACCGGGCCGCCCGGCTCGCCCAGCTCGGGATCGGGAGCACCGCCCTGCCCGAGTTCGACGAGTTCGCGCGCCGGCTCGCCACGGAACTCGACGCGCCGTTCGCGATGGTGAACTTCATCGACCACCGGCGTCAGTTCTTCGCGGGGCTCTACACGCCCGACGCCGGAGCGGTGAACGTGGAGCAGCGGTCGGTGCAGGACCAGGCTCCTCCCGTGGGCCGGGAGATGGGCCTGGACCACGGCTTCTGCCCGCACACGGTCAAGC
This sequence comes from Streptomyces sp. NPDC046862, assembly GCF_040704615.1. Classification (NCBI taxonomy): domain Bacteria; kingdom Bacillati; phylum Actinomycetota; class Actinomycetes; order Kitasatosporales; family Streptomycetaceae; genus Streptomyces; species Streptomyces sp. NPDC046862. Next base: position 11,011 of record NZ_JBEYXP010000032.1, read on the forward strand.
GGACCGCGGCGCTGGTGCTCGACGACGTCTGCGACTACCCGCGGTTCGCCGGGAACCCGGTCGTGGACGAGATAGGCATCCGCTCCTACATGGGGGCGCCCCTGGCGGACACGCTGGAGGGGATCAACCTCGGGACGATCTGCGTCGTCGACACCGAGGCCCGGCCGTGGGGACGGCAGCGCCTGGAGATCATCAAGAGCATGGCCCAGGAGATGTCCGACTGGGTCCAGGCCAGGGCGGAGGGCCGCAGCATGTGACCCGGAGGCCGCTGGCGCCTCCCGGGAAGAGGGAGGACGACCGGCTACCGGAAGACGAAGCCGCGGGCACGGTCACGGTGCCCGCGGCTCATCTGTCTCTGGTGCCTCTGGTGCCTCTGTGCCTCTGGGCCGGCTCCCCCACCCTCCCCCTGGTCCGGCCTTCGGCTCTGCCCCTAGACGAGCTCCCCGACGGCCTCCGGCCGCGTCCTCAGGGGGACGGACCGCGGGTTGCGTACGAGGTCGGCGAGGCGCTGGGACCACTGTCCCTTGTTCTCGCCGAGGGCGAACTCGCCGAGCCGCAGGCACTGGATGTCGGACGTGCCGGCGGGCGCGTAGATGTGGAGGGCGTCGCGGAGGTACCGCTCGATGGGCCTGTCGGTGAACAGCCCGGCGGCGGCGTGTATCTCCATGGCCTCCTGGGCCGACTCGATGGAGGACTCGACGTTGAAGAGCTTGGCGGTCATGAGCTCGACGTCGCAGGGCCGCCCCTGGTCCAGCAGGTGCGCGGCCAGGTAGGCGCTCTGCCGGGCCAGCGTCAGCCTCTGGAGCATCCTGCCCAGCTTGAGCTTGATGTTGGGCAGCTGCCCGAGGGGTTTGCTCCGCCGGAACACTTCCTGGCAGTACGCGGCCGTCTCCTCGAGGACGGCCTGGTGGATCCCCAGGGAGACCGCGGTCAGGTTGGGCCGGCCGTAGAGAATCGACGAGGAGTAGGCGACGGCGAGGCCCTGCCCCTCCTTGCCGAGACGATTCGCCACCGGCACCCGGCAGTTGTCGAAGATGAGCTCCCCGAAACTGAAGCCGTGCAGCCCCATGGAGGGCACCTGCGGCGCCAGGGAGAAGCCGGGCCGGTCCGCTTCGACGAGGAACGCGGTGAGGCCGTTGGAGCCGGCGCTGGTGCGCACGACGACGCCGTGCAGATCCCCGACGTGGCTGTTGCCGACGAAGACCTTGCGCCCGTTCAGTATGTAGTCGTCGCCGTCCCGGACGGCCGTGCTCTCCATGTCGGTCACGAACCCGCCCGAGACCGGCTCGGTGACGGCGATCGTGGGCAGGATCCGCCCGTCGGCCACGGGGGGCAGCCACTCCCGCTTCTGGGCCTCGTTGCCGAAGTGAATGATTTTGGCGACGCCCAACTGGGAGGCCTGGACCATGGCGCCCATCGCGCCGCTGACCCGGGAGAGCTCCTCGATGATGATGGTCTTTGCAAGGTGACCCGCGCCCATGCCGCCGTACGACGGGTCGATCGTGGCACCGATCCAGCCCTGTTTGGCTATCAGCCGGGACAGTTCGACCGTCGCGGTGCGGGAGGCTTCCATCTCCGGTATGAGCGGTCGCACGTCGCGCTCTGCGAACTCGCGTACGCGCTGTCGTAGATCCTCGTGGTCCTGGGTGGTGAAGACGTGTTCCACGACAAGCCCTTCTCCGCGCTTCACCGCGCCCAGAGCGGCGCGGAGGCTGTACGTCGGGCAGTGCTTCCTGGTTGGGGCTGGCCGACGCCAATATGGTCTACAAATCGACCGTCAGCGCCAAGATCGTTTAGGTGGTTTGGCTGAAACCCAAGCCGTTGAAACCGACGCGAGAATGTGAGATACGGAAGATCGGTTGTCCACATTGTGATACCTTTCGGACCGAGTTCGACCGGTCCTGACGAGTTGGCCGAGGGAAGCGACTGGCTCGACCACCAGGGACGTACTCCCCGGTTCGCCAGTGACCCGGGGCGAGCACTGACCGACCCTCACACTCCCGCTCCTTGTTCATGTTTGAACTGGTAGGCCATTGATTTTCGGCCAAGATAACGTGCGTCAGCCACGTGTCATGACAGAGGTCTCGACCTGTGGACCGTCAAAGTGCGCACAGGGGTTCGATTCGGCCATTACGGCGCCTAACTGCACACCATTTTCCGCGACTTGACGCAGCGGCACGGCAGACGTCCGGACCAGCCCGGCAAACGATCACGGCGGGCACGACGGAGGGCGAACAGCCCGGGCATCGCGAGAGATGCCAGGTCAGCGGCACGCCGCAGGGCGACAAGGGGCGTTCCGCGGCCACCGGAGACAAGATCCACAACCGGATGCAAGCCCTCCACATATCGGCCGGGCTAGGCGGCCGCTCCGAAGCCGTACGCACACACCTCGACGGCATGGGAACCCGGTCGCGCTACGGCTCCACGGAGGCCCCACCAGCGCTTTTCCCGCGGGCGGCTTCACGGTCCGCGCCCCCGTCCGTGACGCCGTGCCTCACCAGGACTCCACTGTCATACGCGGAATCCACGACTTACCCGCACAAGTGAAATCTTTGATGGACACGGTCGGCGCGCTGCCCGGCGGCGGAGTGACCCCCCTCGGCGCGGTCACCGCGACCGGTCCCGTCGGGTCCGCGCTCGTCCGACTCGTCCCGCCTCGTCCCGCCCTCGGTCGGCTCACCAACTGCTCTGGCCACCCTGTCAGTTGAGGTCAGGCGACTACTGACGGCGGGCCGTCGGCCTGGTACGGTTCACCCGGTCGCTGACATGTGCGAAGGCTCTGTCAAGACGCGCGCGGGGGATCACGGGCACGGCGCACCACGCCCCAACCATCACCAGTGTTTCGCTGTCGTACGAGGAATCAGATGCCAGGCACCCGCGACTGGCGGACACGTCACCGGTCCGCCTCCCGCCAGAATCTCCGGTCATCGCTCGTCGTGCCGTCCGCCGTGCCAGGAGATCCGGCCGCCGGTACGGCGGACCTCGCGGGCCTCGCGGACCACCCGTCGCCCCGGGACACGGCACTCGATGCCGAAGCCACTGCCGTCGCGCACGGCGGCTTCGCACAGGGCCGTTCCGGTCCGCCGGCCACTCCCCCGGTCCTGCCGCAGCGGCCCCGGGGAACCAGCCTCGCCCGGCAGCTGCGCACGGAGGCCGCGTCCAGGAGTCCGCACGGCTACGGAGAGGCGCGCGGGCCCGCCCTCGAAGACGGCCGAGGAGCACCACCGCCACCGTCCGGCCCCGGCGACCGCTGACCCGCGTCCCGGCACCCCGTCACGCCGGCACCCCCGCGACTCGGCGCACCCCCCACGCGCCGCCTGACCGGCGCACCCCTGACGCCGACCGACCGTGAGGAACATTCAGGAATGACTGAGCAGGTACAACCCGGTCCCCAACTGGACTGGCTCCTGGACGGACTGGTGGAACGGATACCGGAGATCCGCTGCGCCGTCGTACTGTCCGGGGACGGCCTCCTCATCGGCAAGTCGAAGGACATCCGCCGGGGCGACGCCGAGCACCTCTCCGCGGTCGGCTCGGGCATGCACAGCCTCGCCCGGGGCGTGGCGCGCCACTTCCACGGCGGAGAGGTCCAGCAGACGGTCATCCAGATGGAGCGGGCGTTCCTGTTCGTCACCGCCGCGGGACAGGGCGCGCGGCTCGCCGCCATCGCCTCCGAGGAGGTCGACGTCGGGGTGATGGCCTTCGAGATGGGCACGCTGGTCAAACAGGTCGGCAAACACCTGTCCGCCGCGCCACGCGAGGAGACCCCCTTCGGCTACGTGCAGGACGCGTGAACCGTCCGGTCCCGGCCCGCGCCGAGCGAGCGGCCGGGCGTGGAAAACGTCGAAAGGGTGATGGATGAGATCCGTCAGCACCGAGCCGGTCATGCCGACCGCCTTGAAGATCCTCATCGCGGGCGGATTCGGCGTGGGGAAGACCACCATGGTGGGCTCGGTGAGCGAGGTGGCGCCGCTGCAGACCGAGGAACGGATCACCACGGCGAGCGTCGGCGTGGACGACCTGGCCGGTGTGGAGAAGAAGATCTCCACCACGGTCGCCATGGACTTCGGGCGGATCACCATCTCCCCCGAGCTGGTGCTCTACCTGTTCGGCACGCCCGGCCAGGACCGCTTCTGGTTCATGTGGGACGACCTGTCCGACGGTGCGCTGGGGGCCGTCGTCCTGGCGGACACGCGCCGTTTGGAGGCGTGCTTCCCCTCGATCGACTTCTTCGAGGCGCGCGAGATCCCCTTCGCCGTCGGCGTCAACTGCTTCGACGGCCGCCGTGGGGCCACCATCGAACAGGTTCGCCACGCCCTCGACCTGGACCCCTCCACGCCGGTCGTCCTCTGCGACGTCCGTGACCGCCGCTCCAGCACGATGGTGCTCATGGCGGTCCTGGAAGCGGCGCAGGAGCGGGCGACGGCCCACCACGCGACGATCGGCCACTGAGCACGCCGGGCGGTTGGCCACTGAGCCCGCTGCCGAAGCGTCAGGCGGCCCTCGCCGCCCTGGCGAGGAGTTCGTCCCGCCGGACGGGGTCGGTCAGGGTGGCCGGGACGGTGCAGGCGTGGGCGCCGGCGATGGCGCCGTACAGGCCGCACCGCCTCGGGAGCTCACCCGAGAGGTGGCCGAAGAGGTAGCCCGCGGCGAAGGCGTCACCGGCGCCGTTGGAGTCGACGACGCGGGCGGAGGGCGTGACGGCGGGGATGTGGGTGAGCTCGCCGTCGACGAGCTGGTACGCCCCGTCGGCGCCGGCCGTGGCGACCACCACCCGGGCACGGCCCCGGTCGGCGATCTCCCGCATGGTGCGCTCCGGGTCCCGCAGTGCGGTGACCGACACGAAGACGAGGTCCGCGGCGAGGGCGAAGGGCTCGTGGTACGGGTTGACGCCGTCCCAGTCGTGCAGGTCGGTCGAGATCGTCACGCCCGCCTCACGCAGCAGCGGCAGGGTGTGGGCGCACGGGTGCGAGAGGGAGACGTGGACGTGCCGGGCGTCCGCGGCGAGGGCCCGGACGGTGTCCTGAGGCAGCCGGTCCGCGTCCCGGGTGCGCGTGCTGTCGTACAGCGAGAGCCGCCGCCCGTCCGGGGCGACGAGGTTCACCGCGCGCCTGGTGCCGCTGGGCAGCGGGACCTCGGTGAGCGGGACGCCCCGGTCGCGGTGCAGCGCGCGGATCAGGTCGCCCTCGTGGTCGTCGCCGATCATGTCGAGGTGGTGGACCTTGAGGCCCAGCGCGTGCAGACCGACCGCCAGGAAGTCACCGGTCTGGCCCGCCCGGGTCTCGATCGCGGGCACCATGTGGGTGTCGGCGAACGGGAGCGGCAGCTCGGGCACGTACACGATCGTGTCCACGCCGGCTCCGCCGAGGACGAGGACGTCCATGCCGTCCCCGGCCCTGCCGGCGCCCTTGTCCGTGCCGTCCGCCTCGGCCGCCCGGTCGCCCAGGCTTCCCGCTCCCCCGCCATGCTCCTCGCTCACGGTCCAAGAATACGGCGGGGACGGTCAGTTCGCGGACCCCAGCGACCAGTGCGGGGTGCTGCCGACCAGGCGGCAGGCGAGGAAGTACAGCGGGATGGGCGGGGTGTAGGGCGAGTCGCCGGCGGGGGCGTGGATCAGGCGCGGGCCGCCGGGCCGGGCCCTGGACCGGGTGCGCGCGCACGACGGCTCGGCCACGCGGGCGCCGACGGCGTAGAGGGTGCCGACGGGCCAGGTGACGCCGATGTGGGAGTCGGCGGGGACGATCCACCACCAGAGCTCGTCGTGGGCGAAGACGCACCCCACCCGGGGCAGGCACTCCATGATGCGCTCGCCGTGCTCCCGGGAGGTCCCCACCGCGTCGTACCCCAGAACGGCGGGCAGCCCGGCGGGCAGGGTCAGTCTCGCGGGCCGGGGGTCTCGCGGAGGGGGTACGAGGGGAGTGCGCGCCCGTAGGTCACGGGTGTGCCGGAGTTCCATGAGGCAGGTGCCCTTCGGCCGAGCGGGAGACGGGCCGGGTGACGTGGGAGGACGTGACCGCCGGTCTGCGGGCCGCCGGGACGGTCAGCGCCACCGCCAGTCCCGGCACGCCGCCGTCCGGGGATGCCGTGGCCGCACCCGGCACCGGACACACCGTGCCCACCGGAGGACCGGACTCGCGCGACGACGCGGCCTGGCGGCCCAGGAGCCCGGTTCCGGGTGCCCGTGCGCCGGCCGCGTGTTGGGTGGGCGCATCCGCGCCCGCCGCCGACTCCGCGGGACGGACCGGGCGTTCGGGCTTCGGGGCGGGCGAGTCCGCCTCCCGGGACGGAGATCCGGCGGCTCCCGGGGCCGGTCCGGCCGCCTGCCAGGTCAGTTCGGCCCAGACGACGCTCCCCGAACCGTGAGTGCTCGGTCCGGCTCCCCAGTCGGTGGAGAGCGCGCACACCAGCATGAGCCCGCGCCCGTTCTGGTCGTCGGCGTCCGGCTGCCGCCGCTCCGGGAAGGACCTGCCTCGGTTCTGGTCCTCGACCTCGACACGCAGCCTCACGCCGTCGAGGCCCAGACGGCACACGACGCGGTCGCTTCCCGTGTGGGTGAGCGCGTTGGTGACGAGTTCGGAGACCACCAGGACGGCGTCGCCGCACAGTTCGCGGTCCGCGCCCCACGCGTCCAGTACCTCGCGCACGTTCTCCCGGGCCTGCCCCACCGAGGCGGGCGTCGCGGGCAGGCCGAACACCTCGGATCTGCGGCGGTGTCCGGGCGTGCCGGGATACGCGTGCTCGGGCGAGTGGTCACGCGCCCGGTCGTCGTCCCATGACTGGTCGTCGTCCCACGAGGGTTCGCCAGGCAATCGGCCCAAAGGCTGGGGGAGGGAGGGCGGAGCCATCGCCGTTCGCCTTTCGTTTGCCTACGCACCCGGGTGGGTGCCGGTGCCGCACCACGGACGGTGTCCGTGCCGCACCGTCCCGGACCGGTCGGACAACACCACGAATTCCACCATGACGTGCGGAAACTCGTCGTGCAGGAGGCCGAGTCGCAGCTCCATCTCCCCCAACGGGACTGCTCGGACTCTTCGTTCACCGGTCGTGGACGGTATGCCCACTGTGGCACCTGCCAACAACGGCTCGCAACCGGCAAGTTGAAAATTGCAATTTGTTGGGTGCATGCTTCGCTTCGTCAACTGGTGATCGTGACAGACTGCGACCAAGAAGCCCGGCGTGAAAGCGTGAGGGGGTGACGGTGTGACCGCGGAGACCGACTGGGGCGGTGCCCCCTCCGTGCTGCGGATGATCCTCGGCAGGCAGCTGGAGGAGCTGCGTACCCGGGCCGGTATGACGTTCGAGCAGGCGGGCGAGGCCATCGGAGTGAGCCACTCCACGATCCGCCGGCTGGAGGCCGCCAAGGTCGCCCGGCTCCGGCTCCCGGACGTCGAGAAGCTGCTCCAGGTGTACGGCGTGACGGACCAGCAGGAGATCGACACCTTCCTGAGCTCGACCCGTGAGGCCAACAAGCGCGGCTGGTGGCACACGTACCGTGACGTCCTGCCGGACTGGTTCGCCGCGTATCTGAGCCTGGAGCAGGCCGCGCTCCAGATCCGCGCGTACGAGGCGGAGTTCGTACACGGACTGCTGCAGACCGAGGCGTACGCGAGCGCCCTGCTGAGCGCCGGAAACCCGCACGCCTCGTCGGAGGACACCGAGCGCCGGGTGGCGCTGCGCATGCGGCGCCAGGAACTCCTCACCCGCCCGAAACCCCCGCGGGTGTGGATCGTCATGGACGAAACGGTCCTGCGCTGGCCGGTCGGGGGCTCCGCCGTGATGCGGGAGCAGGTGGACCATCTGATCGAGGTCAACCGGCTACCGAACGTGACCCTGCAGATCATGCCGTTCGCCAACGGCCCGCACCCCGCCATGCGGGCCGGAGCGTTCCATCTCTTCCGGTTCAGGGCGCCCGAGCTGCCCGACATCGTCTATCTCAGCGGCCTGGTCGGCGCTGTGTATCTCGACAAGTCGGACGACGTCGTGGTGTACCGCGAGGCCCTGGACCGGTTGGGCGCCCAGTCGGCGCCCGCCAGAAAGACCGAGGCCCTCCTCGGTGCCCTACGCAAGGAGCTCTAATGCACCACCACACGCACCACCGCGGCTCCCACAGTTCCATCAGTTCCATACGCAACGGAATGCCGTCCCGCGACCTCGGCGCGCAGGGCTGGTCCAAGCCCTGGAGCGATGACGCCGGCGGCGCCTGCGTGGAGGCGAAGAAGCTCGCCGACGGCCGCGTGGCCCTGCGCCAGTCCACCGACCCCGACGGCCCCGCCCTCGTCTTCACCCCGCACGAGATGACCAGCTTCCTGGCCGGCGTGAAGGCGGGTGACGCCGACTTCCTCCTCTGAACTCCCTTGTTTTTATCGAGCGTTCACTGAGAACCACGACTTTTGAATGGGAGGGACGGCTTTGCCCGACAACAACGGTTGGCCGGCCGACCGGATCGACACCGAGAACGCACACTCGGCGCGCATCTACGACTACATCCTCGGTGGCAAGGACTACTACCCCGCCGACCAGGAGGCGGGCGACGCCATGGCGGCGGAGTGGCCCGCCCTGCCGATCCACATGCGCGCCAACCGCGACTGGATGAACCGTGCCGTGCGCTGGCTGGCCGAGGAGGCGGGCATGCGCCAGTTCCTCGACATCGGCACCGGCATCCCGACCTCGCCGAACCTCCATGAGATCGCCCAGTCGGTGGCGCCGGAGTCCCGGGTCGTCTACGTCGACAACGACCCGATCGTCCTCACCCTGTCCCAGGGGCTGCTGTCCAGCACGCCCGAGGGGAAGACCGCGTACATCGAGGCCGACTTCCAGGACCCGGAGACCGTCCTGAACTCCCCCGAGTTCCGGGAGACCCTCGACCTGGGCAAGCCGGTCGCGCTGACCGTGATCGCGATCGTCCACTTCGTCCTGGACGAGGACGACGCGGTCGGCATCGTCCGCCGTCTCCTGGAGCCCCTCCCCTCCGGCAGCTACCTCGCGATGACCATCGGCACGGCCGAGTTCGCGCCACAGGAGGTGGGGCGGGTCGCTCGTGAGTACGCCGCCCGCAACATGCCGATGCGGCTGCGCACGATCGACGAGGCGCACGAGTTCTTCGAGGGGCTGGAGCTGGCCGAGCCGGGGATCGTCCAGGTGCACAAGTGGCATCCGGACGGGACGGGTGAGCAGGGGATCCGGGACGAGGACATCGCGATGTACGGGGCGGTGGCGCGGAAGCCGTAGTCCGGGGCGGGGCGGTCCGTTTCACTCGTGGTGAGTGGGCGGACCGCACCGCCGTGTCGCGCCTGCGGCGGGCTCCTCGCCCCCGCCGCCCCTACCCGTCCCATCCCCAGGGGCGCTGCCCCTTCAACCCCGCTCGGGGCTTCGCCCCGGACCCCGCCTCGGGGGCTCCGCCCCCGGACCCCCGCTCCTCAAACTCCCCCAGCTACCGCTGGGAGGTGCCCCCAAGGGGCTGAAATATCAGGCGGGCGGTACGACGCGAGCCGTGAGGTCGGGCGTCGGCATGTCCCGGTCGAAGGGATACAGCGGGCGGCTCACGCGGTGGTGGCCCAGGCGGAGGAGGTCCTGGTCGACTCCGCCCGGGGTGAGGGCCATCTTCCAGTCGGCCGCCATGGCGAAGAGTTCGGGCTCCAGGTAGCCGATCTTGACGATCACGAGGTCGGCTGAGCGGGGGTCGAGCGACAGGTCCGTGAAGTCGTGTTCGTGGTGGTACGGCTTGCGCAGCCGCGTGAGGATCACATGGACGGATCCCACCCGCAGCACGACCTCCGTCTCCGCGTCATGGTCCCCGTGCCGGATCGCGTGGACCTCACCGGTCAGGGTGAGCGGGCCCGCGTGACGGTCGTCCGCCTCCGCGCCCGCCGTGACCGTGACGGTCGCGCCGGCACCTGCCCGCACCGCCGTGTCCACCGCGGCCGGGCCGGGGAGCGAGGCGTAGAGGACGGTCGGGCCGGACGGGTCCTTGAACTCCGGCCGGGACAGGACCCGTTCCAGACCCCAGGTGACGTCGCCCGCGCCGCCCGCCGTCGGGTTGTCGCCCGTGTCGCTGACGAAGTACGGGCGGGCGGTGGACGCCAGCGCCTCGTCGAGGCACTCGTCGAGCGTGCCCGTCGGCGCGACGAACGCGAAGTCGTGCCGTGCCTCCCAGAAGCCCCGGGCCAGGCGCTCCGCGCCCGCCGTCACCGCTTCCTCCGCCTGCCCCGTGACCACCACCGCCGCCCGGTTGCGCGGTTCGTCCGCCCACGCGTACCCGACCCAGATGGCGGCGTCCGTCACACCCTCGGCGGCCTCCACCTCGTCGACCGCGGCGTACACGCTCCTGGCGGGTTCGATGCGGGTGGAGGTCTGTTCGCCCGCCAGGAGCACCGGCACCGGGATCCAGGCCTTCACCGGACGCGGTGCGCCGCTGACCAGGAGTTCCACCAGGTTGCGGGCCGCGCGCTCCTTCGTCTCCATGGCGTCCTCGTGCGGGGCCGTGCGGTAGCAGGTGATCAGGTCGCTCAGGTGGACCAGATCGCGCGAGACGTTGCCGTGCAGGTCCATGGAGGTGGAGACGATGACGTCGGGGCCGACGGTCTCGCGGATGCGGGCCAGCAGGTCGGCCTCCGCGTCGTCCATGCCCTCCACCGTCATCGCGCCGTGGATGTCATACCAGAGTCCGTCCAGCGGGCCCATCTCGCCCAGCCGGTCGAGGAGTTCGCCCGAGAGTTCCGCGTACGCGGACGCCGTGACCGTACCGCCTGGCAGCGCCTTGCCGACGAGTGCGCCGCGCCAGTCGGCGGCGGTGCGGAGTGGGGTGCCCGGGGTGAGGAACGGGTAGCGGGTGAGGACGTCCGTGCCGCGCCGTGGGTGGAAGGCGGGGGCCTCGGTGCGGGCCGGGGAGAAGGTCGACGACTCGATGCCCAGTCCGGCGATCGCGATGACCGGGCGGGCGACTGCGGTACGGGGTTCGGGCATGGCTCCTCCGAGGAGTCAGAGTCGGTTTCCGGTGACCGCGTGCAGCGCGTGGGCGAGCGCCCGCTGCAGGGCGAACTGGCCCGCTCCGGCCAGCCCCGCGTCGGCGCCCAGGCTCACCCGCTCGATCACCAGGTGCTCGGTCACCAGCGGATGGCAGCCCTCGTAGAGCTGGCTGCGCACGGCGGCCACGAAGGGTTCGAGCGTGGAGAGGATGCCACCGAGGTACACGGCGTCGGGGTTGAAGAAGTTGACGTTCGCCGAGAGCACCTGGCCGAGGTAGCGGCCGGCCTGACGGACCGCGCGGGTCGCCTCCGGGTCGGCGTCCAGGGCGAGGCGTACGACGTCCTCCGTGGACGCGACGTCGAGACCGCGGCCCCGCAGGATGCGCACCAGCGCGGCGCCCGAGGCGACGGTCTCCAGGCAGCCGGTGTTGCCGCAGGAGCAGGGGGCGTCGTGGGCCGCCTCGACGCGGACGTGGGTGATCTCGCCCGCGGAGCCGGTCCCGCCCCGGTAGAGGCGCCCGTCGGCGATGACGCCCGCGCCGATGGCCGAACCCATCTTCACCATGATCGACTGGCGCCGCTCGGCCGGCTGGACGGTGTGCTCGCCCAGGGCCATGCAGTTGGCGTCGTTCTCGATCGCCGCCGGGACGCCGAAGCGGTCCTCCAGCCAGCTACGGACGGGGAAGCGGTTCCAGCCCGGCATGCGGGAGGGGAGCGTGACGACGCCCGAGGCCAGGTCGACGGGGCCGGGCAGGGAGAGGCCGACGCCCCGCAGCAGGTCCCGGCCGTGCCGCTCGGCGAGGCCCTCCAGCGTCTCGGCGAGAGGAGGGAGCGCCGCCTCGGGGCCGTCCGCCGTCTCGAACGGCACCGTCGACACGTCGGTGAGCCCGCCGCCCGGGTGGACGACTCCGACGTGGGCGTGCCGCCCGCCGAGTTCGGCCGCGACGGCGATCCCCTCGTTGCTGCCGAGGCACAGCACCTTGCGGGGCCGTCCGCCGTTCGACGACCGGGTTCCCCGCTCGGCGACGAGTCCGTGGTCCATCAGCTGACCGACCGTGAGTGAGATCGTCGAGGGTGCCGCGCCCAGCAGACCGGCGAGTTCCGTGCGGGTGGTCGCCTGCCCGGAGGCGAGCAGTTCCAGGACGCGCTCGGCCAGCGAGGAGCCGGCGCCCGTGATCTTCCTGCGGTACGGGACACTTTTTTCAGGCATCTGCTGAGTAACTTCCGCGACGGGAGTCCGGAGCGTCGAGCGTACGGCCCGGAACGCGCCTCCTCACTTTTTTCAGAACAGCAGAAACAACCTTTTTACAGCGCTCTGCCTGTTTCTTCGAACACACCGGTCGTTGACTGGCCCCGCCGCGCCATTTCGGCCACGGCACACCGCCGTTCACGCCTAGGAGAGCCATGTCCTCCGCTCGCACGAGGCTTGTCGCCGGTGCCGTCCTCTCCGCGGGCACGCTGCTGCTCGCGGGCTGCTCCGGTACGAGCGACACGTCGTCCACGTCCCGCGACTCGATCAACTACGCCCTGCCCGCGAACTTCACGCCGAACTGGATCCTGCCGATCGGCACCGCGGCGCACCTCAACACCAACAACAGGTCCATCGCGGACAGCCTGTGGGAGCGGCTCGTCGCGTACGACGGCTCCACGGGGAAGATCGCCTGGAACAAGAAGGCCTCCATCGCCACGGCCGCCGACTTCGCCGCCGACGGCAAGAGCGTCACCTTCACGCTGGCCAAACGCACGTGGAGCGACGGCAAGCCGATCACCTCACGCGACGTCGAGTTCTGGTTCAACCTCATCAAGGCGAACAAGGCGCAGTGGGCGGGCTACACCCCCGGCCAGTCGCCCGACAACTGGACCGCGTTCAAGACCGTCGACGACCGCCACTTCACGATCACCTTCGACAAGGCCTACAACCCGCAGTGGATGCTGGCCAACGAGTTCAGCGAGATCACCCCGCTCCCCCAGCACGCGTGGGACCGGACCGACGCGTCCGCGAAGGTCTCCGACGCCGACCGCACGGCCGCGGGCGCCAAGAAGGTGTGGACGTACCTCAACACGGCGGCGAAGAACATCTCCGGCTACGAGAAGGACCCGCTGTGGAAGACCCTCAGCGGCCCCTACGCGGTGAAGGCCTTCTCGACCTCCGGCAAGGTCGTCCTGACCGCCAACAAGAAGTACGACGGCGGTGAGAAGGCGGGCATCGCCACCGTGAACCTCCTGCCCTTCACCACGACGGACGCCGAGAAGAACGCGCTGCGCTCCGGCGGCGTCGACTACGGGTACATCGAGGCGACCGACCTCGACCAGAAGGAGCAGTTCACCGCCCAGGGGTACGCGGTGAAGCCGTGGTCGGGCTGGGCGATCACGTACATGCCGTACAACTTCGACAACCCGGCGATGGGCGCGGTCTTCAAGCAGCTGTACGCCCGGCAGGCGGTCCAGCGGTCGATCGACCAGACGAGTCTGGCCAAGGTCATCTTCAACGGCACGGCCGTGCCCGGATACGGCCCGATCCCGCAGGGTCAGGCGTCCGACTTCCTCTCGCCGGCGCAGAAGGACAACCCGTACCCGTTCTCCACGACGGCCGCGCGTGAGCTGCTGACGAGCCATGGCTGGGCCGAACAGGGCGGCGTCATGGTCTGCGCGAAGCCCGGCAGCGGGGACTCGCAGTGCGGTGAAGGCGTCGGCAAGGGAACGAAGTTCGAGATGCAGGTGCTCTCGCAGTCCGGCTCGACCGTCACCGACAACATGATGAGCGCGATCCAGTCCTCGCTCGCGAAGACCGGCATCAAGTTCTCGATCAGGACGGCGCCGGTCAACTCGGTGCTGTCGCAGACCCCGCAGTGCACCGCGAGCCAGCCGATCTGCAAGTGGCAGCTCTCCTACTTCGGCACGGCGGGCAGCTGGTACTTCTCCGCCTTCCCGACCGGAGACTCGCTGTTCCAGACGAAGGGCGGCTCCAACTTCGGCAACTACTCCGCCCCGGACGTCGACAAGCTCATCAACGCCTCCACGACGTCGACCTCGACGAAAGCGATCCAGGACTACAGCGCGGCCCTCGCGAAGGACCTGCCGGTGATCTGGCTGCCGAACCCCGTCTACCAGGTCTCCGTCGTCAAGAACGGCCTCGGCGGCTTCTTCCAGGACTCGCTCGCCAACTTCCACCCCGCGCAGTGGAAGTGGACGAACTGAGGCCCCGGGCATGGACACACTCCTGTATCTGACCCGGCGGCTCCTCCAGGCCCTCGCGGTGATCCTCATCGTGACGGTGGTCGTCTTCTGTCTGCTGCACGCCCTGCCCGGGGGCCCCGCGCGCGGGATCCTCGGGCCGCAGGCGACGGCCGAGCAGATCACGGCGTTCAACCACGAGCAGGGCCTGGACCGTCCGCTGCCCGTGCAGTACGTCCACTACCTGGGCACCCTCCTCCAGGGCGACCTCGGGACCTCGTACACGCTCAACGAGGCGGTCTCGCGGCTGATCGAGCAACGCCTGCCGAAGACGCTCCTGCTGACCGTGCTGTCCGCGTTCGCCGGGCTGCTGCTGGCGGTGCCGCTCGGCATGTGGCAGGCGGTGCGGCGCAACAAGCCGTCGGACTACGTCATCACGACGCTGAGTTTCGTCGCGTACTCGACGCCCGTGTACTTCCTGGGACTCGTCCTGGTGCTCGTCTTCACCCAGGTCCTGCGCTGGTTCCCCTCGCAGGCGCCCCAGGGCGAGACGCTCGGCCAGGTCCTCGCGGATCCGGTCGCGCTGGTCCTGCCGGTGATGACGGGAGCCGCCTCCATGGTGGCCGTGTTCAGCCGGTACATGCGGGCGTCGACGCTGGAGAACCTCTCCGAGGACTACGTCCGCACCGCCCGCGCCGGCGGCTCGCGGCAGCGGTCGATCCTGTGGCGGCACGTGTTGCGCAACTCGCTCACCCCGGTCGTCGCCATGCTCGGCTACTACGTGCCCGTCCTCTTCGGCGGTGCCCTCGTCGTCGAGCAGCTCTTCAACTACCCCGGCATGGGGCTGCTGTTCTGGAACGCCGCCCAGTCCTCCGACTATCCGGTGCTGCTCGGCTGCGTCCTCGTCATCTCCGTCGCGACCGTCACCGGCACGCTCCTCGCCGACGTCGTGCAGCGGATCGTCGATCCCCGAGTGAAGGCGGGCCGGGCGTGAGCGCCGTACTGAACACCTCACCGGCGGCCGAGACGGCGGTGGCGGGCCACCGCCTGTCGCTGCGCCGGTTCGCGCGCAACCGGCTGGCGGTCGCCGGGCTGGTGGTCGTCGTCCTGTTCCTGCTGTTCTGCTTCGCCGGGCCACTGCTGTACGGGACCGACCAGACCCACACGGACCTCACGCAGGTGAACCTCGCACCCAGCGGGGCGCATCCGCTGGGCACGGACGCCGTGGGGCACGACGAGCTGGGGCGGCTGATGTACGGCGGGAAGGTGTCCCTGCTCGTGGGGCTCGCGGCCGGGCTCCTCGCGACCGTCATCGGAACGCTGTGGGGCGCGGTCGCGGGCTACGCGGGCGGCTGGGTCGACGCGGTCATGATGCGTGTCGTCGACGCGGGCATCGCCATCCCGGCGCTGTTCATCCTCCTCGTCGTCTCCGCCGTCACGAGCCCGGGCACTCTCGGGCTGGTCGTCATCCTCGGTCTGGTGTCGTGGCTGGTGCCCTCGCGGCTGGTCCGGGCGGAGACGCTCACGCTGAAGGGCCGCGACTACGTGCTGACGCTGCGCGCGACCGGCGGCACCCACAGCCGGGCCGTCACCCGCCACATCCTGCCGAACTCGGTCTCGACGATCGTCGTCGCGGCCACCTTCCAGATCGCGGACGCCATCCTGCTCATCGCGTACGTGTCGTACCTGGGCCTCGGGGTGCGTCCGCCGTCGACCGACTGGGGCGGCATGCTGTCGACCGGGCTGACGGCCGCGTACTC
Source organism: Streptomyces sp. NPDC046862 (assembly GCF_040704615.1). Taxonomy (NCBI): domain Bacteria; kingdom Bacillati; phylum Actinomycetota; class Actinomycetes; order Kitasatosporales; family Streptomycetaceae; genus Streptomyces; species Streptomyces sp. NPDC046862. The sequence goes on from NZ_JBEYXP010000032.1 coordinate 26,909, forward strand.
CGGACGCTGGTGGCTGATCGTTCCGCCGGGCCTCGCGATCATCCTCGTCGTCTGCGCGTTCAACGCGATCGGCGACGGACTGCGCGACGCCTTCGACGTGAGGGGGCGCGGATGAGCGTGCTGCGGATCGAGTCCCTCGGGGTGACCTTCGCGACGGAGACGGGCGACGTGCCCGCCGTCCGAGGGGTGTCGCTGCGGGTACGGCCCGGAGAGACGCTGGCGCTCGTGGGCGAGTCGGGATCGGGCAAGTCGACGGTCGCGCTGGCCGCGATGGGGCTGCTGCCGGGCAGCGCGCGGGTGTCCGGGCGGGTCCTGCTCGACGGTACGGAGGTCGTCGGAGCCTCGGAGGGCGACCTCGCGCGGCTCCGGGGCCAGACCGCGTCCATGGTGTTCCAGGAGCCCGCCACCGCGCTGGACCCCCTGGCCCGCGTGGGCGCGCAGATCGCGGAGGTCATACGGAACCACCGGGAGGTGTCGCGCGCGGAGGCGGCCGAGGAGGCCGTCCGGCTGCTGCGCCGCGTGGGCATTCCCGAGCCGGAGAAGCGGGCGTCGGCGTTCCCGTTCCAGCTCTCGGGCGGTCAGCGGCAGCGGGTCGTCATCGCGATGGCGATCGCCAACTCCCCCGACCTGCTGATCGCCGACGAGCCGACGACCGCGCTGGACGTCACCGTGCAGGCGGAGATCCTCGACCTGCTGCGGGGCCTCGCGGCCGACTCGGGCACGGGGGTCCTGCTCGTCACCCACAACATGGGTGTCGTGGCGGACTTCGCCGACCGTGTCGCCGTGATGCTCGACGGGGAGGTCGTGGAGAGCGGGACGGTGGAGCAGGTGCTGCTGCGTCCGGCGCACGAGTACACCCGCCGGTTGCTGGGTGCGGTGCCACGACTGGCGGTCGACGAGGCGCCGGGCCGTGCCGAGGCGCCGGGCCGTGTGGAGGCGGCGGGCCAGGCCCAGGACATCGACGGCGCCGAGGACGCTCCGGTGGTCGAGCTGCGGGACGTGTCCGTGCGCTTCGGGCGCGGTCGCCGGAGCGCACACGCCCTTCAGGACGTCTCCCTCACCATCGCTCCCGGAGAGACCGTCGGACTGGTGGGCGAGTCGGGGTCCGGGAAGTCGACGGCGGCCCGTGTGGCGCTCGGGCTGGTGGCGCCCGTGTCCGGGGCGGTCTCGCTGTTCGGCGCCGACCTGGGCCGGGCCAGGGGACGCCGGCGCCGTGCCCTGCTGTCCGGGGTCGGCGTGGTGCTCCAGGACCCGGTGGCCTCGCTGGACGCACGGATGAGTGTCGGTGAGTGTGTCGCCGAGCCGCTGCGCGTGCACCGCCGGGGCATGCCCGCCGCCGAGCGGCGCGCCCGCGTCGCGGAGGTGCTCGAACTCGTCCGCCTGCCGAGGGAACTCGCGGGACGCGGGCCGCGCGAACTGTCCGGTGGGCAGCGGCAGCGCGTGAGTCTCGCCCGGGCGCTGGTCCTGCGTCCCCGGCTGCTGGTCGCCGACGAGCCGACGAGCGCGCTCGACGTGAGCGTGCAGCGGACGGTCCTCGACGTGATCGCCGAGCTGCAGCGGGATCTCGGGTTCGCCTGTCTGTTCGTCTCCCACGACCTCGCCGTCGTTCAGCGGTTCGCGCAGCGTGTCGTCGTCCTGCGGGACGGGCACGTCGAGGAACATGGACCGACCATGACGACCCTCCTGCGTCCGCGGACCGAGTACACGCGCCGGCTGGTCGCGGCCGTGCCCGTACCGGATCCGGTGGTGCAGCGCCGTCGGCGCGGGGAACACCGGGCGTCCCTCACCGTCGGCGGGACGGAGGCCACCGCGTGACGCAAGCCCCCGAGCCGGTCGAGCCGGTCAAGGCGGTCGAGGCGGTCGCCGGTGTCGACATCGGCGGTACGTCCATCCAGGTGGTGCTCTGCGAGGAGGATCTCGGCGTCGTCGACCACCTCGGGGTGCCCGCCCCCGCGGCCGATGGCGGGAAGGCGATGATCGATGCCGCTCTGGGCGCCCTCCGGCTCCTGCTCGACCGCACCGGCGCGCGGCTGCTGGGCGTCGGGGTGGGCGCGGCGGGCCTCGTGGACGCGCGGGCCGGGCGGATCCTGTTGGCGACCGACTCCTTTCGCGACTGGGCCGGGTTCGCGGTGACGGACGCGATCGAGGAGGCGCTGGGTGTGCCGGCGTTCCTGGACAACGACGTGAACGCGTTCCTGCGCGGCGAGGCGACGGCCGGTGCGGTCGCGGGCGAGCGGCACGTGCTCGGGATGACCCTCGGCACCGGGGTCGGCGGGGCCCTGTGGCTGGACGGCGCGCTGTACGACGGTCCGCACGGCGCGGCGGGCGAGATCGGGCATGTACCGGGCTTCGGCGACCTGCCGTGCACGTGCGGTGGCCGTGGCCATCTGGAGACCCTCGCGTCCGGGCGCGCGATCGCCGCCCGCTACGGCGAGCGGACCGGACGGACGGTCACCGCGTTGCAGGTCGCCCAGGCGGCGGGGCGGGGCGCCCCGGAGGCACTCGCGGTGTACGGGGCCGCGGGCGCGGCGGTGGCGCGCGCGCTGCTGATCACGGCGGGGCTGCTGGACGTCACCACGTGTGTGATCGGCGGGGGCGTCAGCCGGTCCTGGGAGCTGCTGGAGCGCCCGATCCTGGCCGCGCTGGCCGACGAGCCGCCGGTCAGCGGGCATCCCATTCGCATCCTGCCGGCGCGGCTGGGCGGCGACGCGGTGGCCGTCGGGGCGGCGGCGCGGGCCCGGGACGAACTCCGTTCGGCCCGGGGGGCGTAGTTCCGGGATTCGCCGCGGGGTTCGGTTTGTTGCGGGGTGCGGGTTGGTGGTGGCTGGTCGCGCCGTTCCCCGCGCCCCTTGACGGGGCGCGGGGCTGAGCTGGGCGGCTAGGACAGGCCCGCTGTCTTCAGCCAGGCCTTGGCGACGTCCAGTGGGTCCTTGTTCTCCAGTTGTACCTGGGAGTCCAGGTCGAGGAGCGTCTTGGTGTCGAGCTTCGCCGAGACGGCGTTGAGGGCGTCGACGCCCTTCTGCGGGAGGTCGGACTTGTGGACCAGCGGGGTCACGTTGGCGAACCCGAAGAGGTTCTTCGGGTCCTGCAGGACCACGAACTTCTCCTTGGTGATGGTCGGGTCCGTGGTGAAGATGTCCGCGGCCTGCACGGTGTTCTTCTTCAGCGCCGCCTGCGTCAGCGGACCACCCGCGTCGAGCGCCTTGAAGGACTTGAACTTCAGTCCGTACTCCGACTCCAGCCCCTTCAGGCCCTGGTGGCGGGTCTGGAACTCGGGGGAGCCGCCGATGACCAGGTCGGGGGCGGCGTCCTTGAGGTCGGCGAGGGTGGACGTCGCGGTGAGGTCGTACTTCTTGGCGGTCTCGGCGTTGACCGTGACGGAGTCCTTGTCCTCGGCGGGCGACGGGTCCAGCAGCGTCAGCTTCGAGTCGAGCTTGGCCTGGACGGCGGCGTTCACGGCCTCGGTCGACTTCTGCTCCGCCTTGGAGTCCAGGTACGCCAGCAGCGAGCCGTTGTACTCGGGCAGAACCGTGATGGAGCCGTTCTTCAGCAGGCCGTACGTGGTCTCGCGGCTGCCGATGTTGGGCTTGTACGTGACCTTGACGCCCTTGGCCTTCAGGGCCTCGCCGTAGATGTCGGCGAGCAGGATGCTCTCGGCGAAGTTGTTGGAGCCCACGACGACGGTGCCGCCGGAGGCCTTGTCGTCCAGCGGGTTGTCGGACTTGTCGTCGGAGGAGCCGCATCCCGCCAGCAGGGCCGTGGTGGCGGCGAGCGCGACGGCGGCGGCAGCGTGCTGCCTCCGGATGGACCTGCGGCTGAGGGCGGTAGAAGTCACGATTCCGTTCCGGACTGGGAGGGTGGGGCGGGCGGGGCGGGCGGTGCGCTGTACGGGTGGCGCTGCGAGCAGGAAAGTTCCGTTCTGATCCAATCCAGCCGGATCCAGCCACGTCAAGCCCCACCAGATCACCGTTTCGCTTCGGGATTCAGCCAACTATGATCGACAGTGAGCCTGTTGGGAGGGAACTCTCACCCGGGCCGGCCTCGGGACGAGTTCAGCGAACAAGGCGGACAACAACGTCATAGACGCTTCGCACCCCCTCAGTGAGCTCCTGTTCCCTTTCTGCTTGTATGCTCCCGTTCCGCTGCGGCGAACGGTCAGAGCCCGTCAAGAAACGGTCATCGCAAGGCTTTCGCGCGCCGTGTGACGCCCACTAAGGAGGCCCGGTGTCCACGAACCAGGCGGGCACGCCCTCACCCGAGCCCCCGGGACCCGGGAACCGCACACGCGGTGTCCTGCGCATGCCCGGCTTCGCCGACCGGTGGCCGTTCCGGCGCAAGCTCAACCTCCTCGTGGGCGTGCCGCTCGCGGTGGTCGGCGTGCTGCTCGCGTACCTCATCACCGACCAGGTGGGGCAGGCCCGCGACGCGTCGGCCGCGGCCCAACTCGTCCGTGACAGCGTGCAGGTGGCCGAACTCGTCGACCGTGTGGAGGTCGAGCACCAGCAGGCCATCCTGCTCTCCGTGCGCCACGAGGCCGACCAGGGCGCGGCCGGGCCCTCGCTCGCCTCCTACCGCAAGGCCCAGACGGCCCTGGACGCCCAGGTGGAGAAGGTGCGCGAGACCTTCGGCGACCGGCTCCCGGACACCGAGGCGCAGGCCCTGAAGGAGATCAACGGGCTGGACAACCTGCGCCACACCATCGAGTCGGGCTACACCCCCGCCGACAACATCGACCCGGCGTACACCAACGCGGCCAAGAGCGTGATCGACGGTCTCGGCCTCGAACGCAACGCCGCCCTCGCGACCACCTTCACCGGCAACCTGCTCGACTCGCTGCTGCGCGCCGACGCCGCCCACAGCTCCTTCGAGACCAGCGTGTTCTCCGCCCGGACCGGCGACAGCAACGCGTTGATCGAGTTCATCAACGCGGTCAGCTTCGACGAGCTGTACACCTTCCAGGCCGACCGCTTCGGGCGGTTCGCCACCGAGGCACAGGCGGAGCGGCTCAGCGGGATCAAGTACAGCGCCTCGCAGGCCACCATCCTCCAGCACTACGCGGAACTGCAGATCGATCCCAGCGGGCTGCAGGCCGAGTCCCCCGCCGAGATCCGCAGGGCGTTCGCCGAGGCGCTGGACTCGTACCCCGTCTACCGCGAACAGGCCGAGAACCGGCTGAAGATCACCACGTCGCTCATCGACCAGATCGCCGACCGCGCCGACCACGTCTCCGAGAACGCCTACCAGCGGGCCAGCCTGCTGCTGGCTCTCGCGCTGCTGGGCTTCGTCGGCTGGCTCGGATTCTCGGTGGCGGTCCGCCGCTCGGTGGTCAAGCCGGTGCAGGCGCTGACCGGGGCCGCCCGCGAGGTGGCCGAGGCCGGCGGGCGCGAACTGGCCCGCGTGGCCGACGACGACGCCGAGGACGCCGGGCCGCCGCGGCTGCGCGAGGTCCCGGTCACCGCACGCGACGAGATCGGCGAACTCGCCGAGGCGTTCAACCGCGTACAGACCACCGCGTCGGCGCTGCTGGAGCGGCAGGTGCTCAGCCGGCGAAACGTCGCGGAGATGTTCGGCAACGTAGGACGCCGAGTCAGCAACCTGACGACACGTCAGCTCACCCTGATCGACGCGGTCGAGCGCGGCGAGACCGACCCCGCCCTGCTCGACCGCCTCTACTCCATCGACCACATCGCGGTCCGGCTGCGCCGCAACGCCGACAGCCTGATGCTGCTCGCCGGCATCCGCGAGACCGTCCTGAACTCCGGGCCCACCCCCCTTACCGACGTCGTCCGCGCCGCGCTCGGCCAGATCGAGGGCTTCCGGCGCGTACGGCTCATCGCCCGGACCCAGGTCATGGTCGAGCCGGACATCGTCGGCGACCTGACCCTGATGGTGGCCGAACTCCTCGAGAACGCCGTCTCCTTCTCGCCCGCCGACAGCCAGGTCGAGGTGGGCGTCAGCAGCACCGCCGAGGGCGCGCTGATCGAGGTCGCCGACCACGGCCTCGGCATGAGCCAGGAGCGCCTGGCCGAGGAGAACGCCCGGCTCATCCGCCGCGAGCGACTCGACCTGGTGCCGACGAAGGTCCTCGGCCTGTTCGTGGTCGGCACACTGGCGCGCCGCTGGGGCGTCGAGGTCACCCTGGCCCGCACGGTGGGCGGCGGCCTGACCGCCATGGTGACCGTCCCGTCGTCACTGCTGCTGACGATGAGCCCGGTGGGGGTGGAGGCCTCCGGTGCCTCCGGTGCCTCCCGTACTTCCAGTGCTTCCACTGCCCCCGCCGCTTCCGGTGCCGCCGGTACCTCCGGTGCCTTCAGCGCGGAGACGATCATTACGGGTGCGGTCGGCGAGGCGGCTCAGGGCGCCGGTGCCTCCCCGACTCCCCGCGCCTCCTCCGAACCCCCCGCCTCACCCGGACCCCCCGCGCCCTCCGGCCCCCTGCCGTCCACCGTCGTCCCGGCCGGCGCCGCCCCGCTCCCTCACCGGGTCCCCCGCCGCGACACGGAGCCGGCCGACGAGCGGGCGGCCCAGGCCGGGCAGGAGGCGCCCGCGAGCGCCCCGTTCGTTCCCGCGCCCCGCAGCGGCGACGGCACGGACGCTCCCCGCGCCACGGCGGCGGAGGCTCCGCCCGACTCCGCCCGGCCCCTTCGCCGCCGCGTCCGGGGTGCCACCCTCCGCACGGCGGACACCTCGGGGCGCACGGCGCGTCAGGTGGCCCGCCCGGCCGACGCGGAGGCCGTCCGGTCGGAGCTGGAGGAGTTCGAGGCCGCCGTCGAGCGCGCGCACCGCGACTCCGCGGCGGCCACCACCACGGACCCGGACCCCACACCCGTCACCCCACAGGACCGCCGGACCCGCCGGGACGACCAGCACGACCGGCACGACCGGCACGACCAGACCGACCTCCCGGAAGGAGCGGAGCAGTGAGTACGTCGACAGGTGACACTCCGGTGGGAGGGGCCGAGCCGGCCGATCTCAAGGCCGCGGCGGCCGACTTCACCTGGCTGCTGAACCGGTTCGCCACCGAGACCGGCGGCGTGGTCGACGCCATTGCCGTGTCCTCCGACGGGCTGCTCATCGCCGTGTCGCAGATGCGCGAGCACGCCGACTCCGAACGCCTGGCCGCGATCGTGTCCGGTATCACCAGCCTGGCCGCCGGCGCCTCCGGCAATTACGGCCTGGGCGGCCTGAACAAGGTCATCATCGATCTGGAGGGCGGCCACGTGCTGGTCTCCGCGATCGGCAGCGGCGCCGTGCTCGGCGTGGTCACCGACAAGGAGGCCAAGCTGGGCAACATCGCCTACGAGATGACGCTGTTCGCCAACCGCGCCGGTTCCGCGCTCAGCCCTCAGCTCGTCCTCGAACTGAAGAACAGCGTCGGGGGCGCGGCGACGCGCTGACCGGTCGCCGGCCGGTCGACGGAGTCGAAGGAGGAGGGACGCATCCATGGCGGACGGCCAAGCCCCGGCCGAAGCGGACGGCTTCGCCGACCCGGAGACCAGTCCTGAGACCGGTCCTGAGACGGGTCCGGAGGCCGGTCCGGAGGGCTTCACCGGCCCGGACGGCGCCCCCGTCGGCGCGGCCTCCGCCGTGCGGCCGTTCCTGCTCACCCAGGGCCGGGTGGCTGGGCACGCCTCCGCTGCCGCGATCCCCGTCGAGGCCCAGGTCGTCGCCACCACCGCGGGCATCGAGGCGCTCGACCGGCTCACTCTGGAGCGGCACGCCATCGTGGCCGCCTGCCGGCGGCCGCAGTCGGTCGCGGAGATCGCGGCCAGGCTCCGGCTGCACCTCAACGTCGTCCGCGTCCTGGCCCAGGACCTGCGCGCCGAGGGTCACCTGTCGGTGCACGTGCCCAACCCCGGCGCCGCCCGCGACGCATCCGTCCTGCGAAAGATCATCGATGGTCTCCGCGCCATCCCCGACTCCCGAGGGGTACTCCGTGACTCCGACTGAACCGGCCGCCGGCGGCACCACCGTGGGGACGACGGCCGTACGACCACCGCTGCCGGTCAAGCTCGTGGTGGCGGGCGGCTTCGGCGTGGGCAAGACCACCACCGTCGGCTCGATCTCGGAGATCGAGCCGCTGACCACCGAGGCGGCCATCACCGAGGTCGCGGCGGGCGTGGACGACCTGACCCACACCCCGCGCAAGACGACGACCACGGTCGCCATGGACTTCGGCTGCATCACCATCGACCCGACGCTGAAGCTGTACCTGTTCGGTACGCCGGGACAGGACCGGTTCGGCTTCATGTGGGACGACCTCGTCGAGGGCGCGGTCGGCGCGCTGGTCATCGTCGACACGCGGCGCCTGGACGACTGCTACGCGGCCGTGGACTACTTCGAGGACAAGGAGATCCCGTTCGCGGTGGCGGTCAACGCCTTCGACGGCAAGGTGGAGCACGCCCTGGACGAGGTCCGCTGGGCGCTCGACGTCGCCGAGGAGGTCCCGGTCACCGTGTTCGACGCCCGCGAGCGCGGTTCGGTGCGCGACGCGCTGCTCGTCGTCCTGGAACTGGCACTGGCCCGCACCGAGGCGTGACGGCGGGCCAGGCCCCTCGCTCCCCCGCCGGGAGTGCGCTGTCGGTAACGCGCTGCCAGGCGTGCCCTGTCGGGCGTGCTCTGTCGCGCCCGTCAGCCGCTCCTGCGCACCCCCGGCGACACAGCGATCCGCGACACCGCCCAGAACAGCGCGAGTGTCGCCAGCGCCATCAGGGCCGTCAGCGTCGCGCCGCCGACCACCTTCTCGTAGTTGCGCTGGTAGAGCCCGTCCACGATGTACCGGCCGAGCCCGCCGAAGCTGACGTACGCGGCGATGGTCGCCGTCGAGACGATCTGGATCGCGGCCGAACGCAGGCCCCCCAGGATCAGCGGCAGCGCCTCGGGCAGTTCGACCTGGAACAGCACCCTGCTCTCCGGCATGCCCATGCCCCGGGCGGCGTCGACCGGTGAGGGGTCGACCGAGCGCACGGCCTCGTACGTGGTCACGAGGATGGGTGGCACGGCGAGCACGACGAGCGGGACCATCACGGGCAGCATGCCGAGCCCGATCAGCACGAACAGCAGCACCAGCAGACCGAAGCTGGGCAGGGCGCGGGCGGCGGTCGCGATGAACGCGAGCGTGTTGCCGCCCCGGCCGGTGTGCCCGGTGATCAGCCCGACGGGGAGCCCGATCGCGGCGGCGATGACGAGGGCGAGCAGCGAGTACTGGATGTGCTCCCACACACGGGTGGGGATGCCGTCGTAGCCGTGCCAGTGGGCGCTGTCGCTGAAGAAGGCGTTGACGAAGTGCAGGACGTTCACCGGGCCGTGTCCTCCAGGGCGAGGGCGGCCGGGTCGGGCTGCTCGGCCTTCGGTTTCGTGTGCGTGCGGCGCGGCATCCACGGCGTCAGCAGGTTGCGCAGGAGCACCAGCAGGGCGTCCACCAGGATGGCCAGGACGGCGGTGGTGACGACCGAGTTCACCGCGAGCTCGGGCCGGTGGTAGAACATGGCGTCCGCGAGCAGGTTGCCGAGGGCGCCCTGGTTGCCGATGAGGGTGCCGACGCTGACGAGGGAGATGCTGGACACGGTCGCCACGCGCAGTCCGGCGATGATGGCGGGCACCGCGATCGGCAACTGCACCTGGACGTACCGGCGCAGAGGCCCGAAGCCCATGGCGGTGGCCGCCGCGAGGGTCTCCTGCGGCACCGAGCGGACCGCGTCCACGATGGCGGGGACCAGCACCACCAGGCTGTAGAGGGTCAGCGGGATCATCACGGTGAGCTCGGTCTGGCCCGTGTAGTCGATGAGGACGACGAAGAAGGCCAGCGACGGGATCGCGTAGATCACGGTCGTCACCCACAGCACGGGCGGGTACAGCCAGCGCAGCCGTACGCACAGCTGGGCGATCGGCAGGGCGAGGACGAGTCCGGCCAGCACCGGCAGCAGCGCCTCCCTCAGGTGCAGCCCGATCAGCCCGAAGTAGCTGTGCTGGAGGTCGCTCGGGATGTCGAAGAACCCGCTCATCCGGCGACATCCGCCTTCCGGTCCGTACCGTCCGTCTTCCGTTGTGGACCGTCCGTCTTCCGGCCGGTGTCGTCCGCCGTCCGGCTCGCGGCATGGGCGCCGCGGATGGCCTCGCCGATCGTCTCCTGGGAGACCACGCCGACGACCTTCCCGGTGCCGTCCACGGCGACGGCCCAGCCGGTCGGCGACAGCACGGCACAGTCCAGCGCCACGCGCAGGGAGTCCTGACCGGCGACGAACGGCCGCCCGTACGCCAGGAGTTCCTCCCGTGCCGCGCCCGGCAGTCGGCCCGGCTCGCTCCAGCCGAGCGGCTTGCCGTCGCCGTCGGTGACGAGGAGGTACGGCGCCCCGGAGGCGTCCGCGGCGGCGATCTGCTCGGCGGTGGCGTCGACGGCGACGACCGGGCCGGTGAGCAGGTCCAGGCCCTCTGAGGGGAAGAACGACAGCCGCCGGATGCCGCGGCCCTCGCCGAGGAAGTCCTCGACGAACGCGTCGGCCGGGTCGCTGAGCAGCTCTGCCGGCTCGGCGAACTGGGCGAGATGCCCGCCGGTGCGCATCACCGCGACCTTGGTGCCCAGCCGGATCGCCTCGTCGATGTCATGGGTGACGAAGATGATGGTCTTGCCCAGCTCGCCCTGGATCCGCAGGAGTTCCTCCTGCAGCCCTTTCCGGACGACGGGGTCGACGGCCGAGAACGGCTCGTCCATCAGCAGCACCGGCGGATCGGCGGCCAGGGCCCGGGCCACCCCGACGCGCTGCTGCTGACCGCCCGACAGCTGGTACGGGTACCGCTTGGCGAGCGAGGCGTCGAGCCCGACCCGCTCCATCAGCTCCTCGGCCCGCGCCCTCGCCTTCTGCTTGCTCCAGCCCAGCAGGCGGGGCACGGTCGCGATGTTGTCGGCGATGGTGCGGTGCTGGAAGAGGCCGGCGTTCTGGATGACGTACCCCATGGACCGGCGCAGCGTGTTGACCGGCTGCTTCTGGATGTCGACGCCGTCGACGAGGATCGTGCCCTCGCTGGGCTCGACCATTCTGTTGATCATCCGCAGCGTCGTCGTCTTCCCGCAGCCCGAGGGCCCGACGAGGACGGTGATCGACCGGTCGGGTATCTCCAGCGACAGTCTGTCGACCGCCACCGTGCCGTCCGGGTACCGCTTGGTGACTGAATCGATCCGTATCAAAACGCCGGACATCCTTCGGAATTGAGGAGGGCGACTGCCGCGGCCTTCTGTCGAACAGCCGTTTGCGGGGACGAGTCTAGACGGCGAGTGTGACGCGCCTGAGGCGGGCGTGTGGCGGGATGCGCGCGGGTGACCTGGGGCGCGGCGGCGGCCGACGCTGTGGGCGACCTGTGAGTTCGCTGATTCTCATCCTCCCCTCAGTACGGCCTCACGATCGCCCCAGACAGGGCCCTGATGGTCGCTGCCATGAACGAAACGAACGCGGGAGGCGTCCGGAACACGGACGTCGATCCGTCCACCGGCCTGGGCACGGGCCGGATGCCGCGCTCCACCGTGACGGGTCACGCCCGCGTCACCGGCGTACCCCGGCGGACGAGCACGCCACAGGTACCGGCCGCCCGCAAGTCCCCCGCTGTCCTGTCCCTCGGGGCGCACGCCTCTTCCCTGGAGCACCTGGAGTACGCGTCATGACGACCCTCGCCCCACCGCCCCGCAAGCAGGGTGCCCGGCACTCGGCGCACCGTCCGGCCCCGGCCGCCGACGGGGGCTTCGCCGCCCGCGCCCGGCGACTGTTCACCGGCGCCCCCGAGGACCCGCGCTGGGCCCGCCCCGCGCTGTGGGCGATCCTGGTCCTCGCCACGGCCCTGTACGCCTGGAACCTCTCCTCCATCACCGGCAACACCTTCTACGACGCGGCCGTCTACAGCGGCACCAGGAGCTGGAAGGCGTTCTTCTTCGGCGCCCTGGACTCGGGCAGCTTCATCACCGTCGACAAGCCGCCGTTCGCGCTGTGGGTGATGGGCCTGTCGGCCCGCGTCCTCGGGTACGGCACCTGGCAGTTGACGCTGCCGATGGTGGCGGTGGGGACGGGTTCGGTGGCCCTGCTGTATCGCATGGTCAAGCGGGACTTCGGGCCGGTGGCGGCCACGATCGCGGCGCTGGCGCTGACGCTCACCCCGATCACCGTCGCCATCAACCGCGACACCAACCCGGACCCGGTCCTGGTCTTCCTGATGCTGCTCGGCGCGGCCGCGCTGATGAAGGGCGTGCGGACCGGACGGCTGATGCCCCTGGTGTGGTCCGGGGTCGCGATCGGCTTCGCGTTCAACACGAAGATGATGCAGGCCTACGTCGTCCTGCCCGCCTTCTTCCTGGTCTACCTCTGGGCCGCGAACGCCCCGCTCGGCAGGCGGATCCGCAACCTGGCCGTCGGCACGGTGGCCCTAGTGGTCTCCAGTGCCTGGTGGATGGTGGTCGTCGACCTGATCCCCGCCTCCTCCCGCCCCTACATCGGCGGTTCGACCGACAACACGGTCTGGGACCTGGTCATCGGCTACAACGGCTTCGGCCGTATCTTCGGCGCCGGTTCGTCGGTGGGCTCGCAGGGCAACGGGGCGAGCTTCGGCGGCGATTCGGGGCTCTACCGGATGTTCAACGAGATCATGGGCGGCCAGATCTCCTGGCTGATCCCGTTCGCGGTCGTCGCCCTCGTGGGCGGGCTGGTGCTGCGAGGGCGGGCGCCTCGTACGGATGCCAGGCGGGCGGCCCTGCTGCTGTGGGGCGGCTGGTTCGTCCTGCACTACCTGACGTTCGCCCTGGCGGAGGGCACCTTCCACCCGTACTACGTCACGGCCATGGCTCCGGGCGTCGCGGCGCTGGCGGGGATCGGTGCCGTGATGCTGTACCGGGCGTTCGTGGAGGGGTCGGTGGCGAAGTGGGGATGGGTGCTGCCGGGTGCCGTCGCGGTGAGCTCCGTGTGGGCGGTCGTCCTGCTCCAGCGGGTGTCGGGCTCCGGGACGCTGTACACGGTCGCCGAAATCGTGGTCGGTGTGGCGGGCGCGGCGTCCGTGCTCGGGCTGCTGCTGGGCCGGTTCACCAAGCGGCAGCGGCTGATCGGGATCGCGTCGCTGGCGGCGGTCGTCGCCCTGCTGGCCGGTCCCGCCGCGTACTCGGTGTCGGCGGCGACGACCGCGAGCACCAACGGCACCAACCCGACGGCCGGGCCGAACACCGGCGGCGGCATGGGTGGCGGTGGCGGCACGGGCGGCGGTCAGCGACCGGGCGGGAACGCGTCGAGCGGGAACGCGTCGAGCGGATCGAGCAGTCGGTCCATGGGACAGCCTCCGTCGGGTAACGCTCCGTCCGGCAGCGCCTCCGGCAGCGGCTCCTCGTCCTCCACCGAGAGCGAGAGCGACAGGGCGACCGGCGGTGGCGGCATGGGCGGCGACACCCAGGTGTCGTCCGAGATGATCAGTTACCTGAAGAAGAACCAGGACGGCGCCACCTGGCTGGTAGCGGTGGCCACCGACCAGACGGCGTCCTCGGTCATCCTGGAGTCCGGTGAGCCCGTGATCTCCATGGGCGGCTGGTCCGGCAGCGACAACGCGATGACCCTGGCCAAGCTCAAGAGCCTGGTGAAGTCCGGCAAGCTGCACTACATCGTGATCAGCGACAGCGGCCGGGGAAGCTCGAACTCCGGGATCGCCACCTGGGTCAAGAAGAACGGCACGGCGGTGAGCGACTACAGCGGCCTGTACCGCCTGGACGCCTCCGACGTGAGCTGACAGCCACGTCCACCCTGCCAGGGGCGGGCCCGCCGGACATCACGCCGGCGGGCCCGCCCCCTTCGTCGGGTCGGCACGCACCCTGCGCACCTTCAGTTCAGCACCTTCAGCTCAGCACCTTCGTGCCCCGTACCACCCGGGCCAGTCCCGCCACGGCGAACGCCAGTGCCACGAGCAGGGCACTGGTCCACAGCGGAGAGCGGTAACCGAGGCCCGCGCCGATGGTGAGGCCGCCCAGGGCCGGGCCGAGGGCGGCGCCCACGTTGAAGGCGGCGGTCGCGAACGAGCCGCCCAGCGAGGGCGCTTCGGTCGCCGCGTACAGCGCCCGCGTGATCAGCGTCGAGCCGACCCCGAACGAGAGCATCCCCTGGATCAGGACGAGGACCACCGCCACGGCCGGGTTGCCCGCTGTCGCCGAGAGCAACAACCATCCGGCGAGCAGGGCGAGTCCGCCCGGGACGAGGACCAGCGAGGGACGGGCGTCGGACAGCCGTCCGGCGACGGTGACCCCGGCGAACGATCCGATGCCGAACAGCGCCAGCACGGCCGGCACCCACGGCTCCCCCACACCGGCCACCGTGGTGGCGAGCGGCGCGAGGTACGTGAACGTGCAGAAGGTCGCCGCGTTCACCAGCGTGCCCAGGCCCAGCGTCACCAGCAGCCGGGGCCCGCGCAGCGCCCGCAGTTCACGGCGGGCACTGGGCGCGTGTGCCGGGGCCGGGTCGCTCGGCGAGGTGTCCGGCACCGACCACGCGATCGCGAGGGCGGCCGGTACACAGGCGAGGGCCACCGCCCAGAACGCCGCGCGCCAGCCCCAGAGCTGACCGAGCAGAGCACCGCCCGGAACGCCCACGACGCACGCCATGGTGATCCCACCGAGCAGTACGGACGTGGCCCGTCCCTTGAGGTGGGGCGCGACCATGCCGGTCGCCGTGGTGAGACCGACCGCCAGGAACCCGGCGTTGGCCAGGGCTCCGAGCACCCGTGTGGCCAGGAGGACGGCGAAACTGGTGGTGAGCGCGCCGATGACGTGCACGAGCACGAAGGCGGCCAGGAAGACCAGTAGCGCCCGCCTCCTGGGCCAGCGCAGACCGAGGATCGCCATCAGCGGCGCCCCCACGATCATTCCCACGGCGAACGCCGACGTCAGCGCGCCGGCGGCCGGGATGGACACGTGCAGATCACCGGCGATGTCCGGCACCAGACCGGAGAGCATGAACTCGGACGTCCCCTGGGCGAAGACGGCCAGACCGAGCAGGTAGAGAGGGATGGGCATGAGTACTCCACGCACCGCGTCGAAAGGACAGGAAGACCTGGAGAACGGCAGCCCGGTGGCGACGCGCGAGCAGCGGAAGAAGCGGGAAAATGACAGCCCGTGATGGATCGTCAGAGACCGCCCTCAGAGACGGCGAGGTCTCAACTGCTCAGCGCACGTGGGAAGAAGCCACCGGAACGACCGGTGGCCGGCGCCTGTCCGACTCGGGGCTCGACATGCTCATCACCGTAACAGAGCCCTCGGTGCGGCCCGTCAGGACGGTTCCGTACCGTGTACGCGGGCCAGGACGTCCCGGATCAGGTCGGCGCTGATCGTGAAGTGGTCCCGGGCGATCTTCTCCGCGCACTCGGGCTCGCCCGCCGCGATGGCCTCGTACAGGGCCTTGTGGTCCTCGCCGGCGCGGAGGAAGTGGGACCTCTCGCCCCGGCCCCAGGGTTCCGCGGGGAAGCCGAGGCTGATCCGGGTGAGCAGGTCCTGGCTGAGCATGGTGATCTGCGGGTTGTGGGTGGCCCGGCAGATGCTCCGGTGGAACGCGCTGTCGGCGATCCGTTCCTCGCGGGGACTGTCCGCCGAGAGGTAGGCGTCGAGGGCGTCACGCATCGGCGAGAGGTCCTCGGGCCGTCGGCGGCGGGCGGCGGTCGCGGCCACCATGCCCTCGACCAGCCCGCGCAGGTCGAAGACCTGCTCGAACTCCTCCCAGCGGGGCAGCAGCGTGCGGCGCACCGCGGCGGCGGTGGACTCGCTCCAGCTCTCGCGGACGAAGGCCCCGCCGTTGCGGCCGCGGCGGATCTCGATGACGCCCACGGCCTGGAGGCGGCCCACGGCCTCGCGCACGGTGGGGCGGCTCACCCCCAGCAGCCCGGTCAGCTCGCGCTCGACCGGCAGCCGCTCGCCCGGCAGGAAGTCCCCGACGGCGATCGCGGTGAGCAACCGGTCGCAGACCTCGTCGACCGCCGAGGCCACGCGGACCGGCCGCAGCTCCGGCGAGGGAGCACCACCGGACAGGGCGCGGTCGAGCATGCGCGAGAACTCGTCCTCCGTCAGCTGTCCTCCCGCGCTCTTGTAAACGGACACCGCACACGTAAACACGCAGTTACGTCTTGCCCCGGCACCGCTAAAAGGTCTTGTGGACTGAGCATTTACCCATTGAGTATGGCAGCCATCCCGTCACACCCACCTCTTTCGGACACGGACCGGCTGATTCTCGATACTCCCGCCGGTCCGGGAGGAACTCCCGTGGCGATCCCCGAACCGAACCACACCGGAACCGTCGACTTCAACGGCTGGTCCACCTGGTACCGGATCACGGGCGAGCCGGGCAGGACACCCCTGGTGGTCCTGCACGGCGGACCCGGCGCCGGTCACGACTACACGCTGCGCATCGCCGGCATCGCCCGGCAGGGCCGCCAGGTGGTGCACTACGACCAACTGGGCACCGGACGCTCCAGCCATCTGCCGGGCGAGGGCGCCGACTTCTGGACGGTCCAGCTCTTCCTCGACGAACTCGACACCCTGCTGAAGGCGCTGGGCATCGCCGACGCCTATCACGTCCTCGGCCAGTCCTGGGGCGGCATGCTCGCCGCCGAGCACGCCGTGCGGCGCCCGGCCGGGCTGCGCGGCCTGGTCATCGCCAACTCCCCCGCGTCCATGGAGCTGTGGCTCGCCGCAGCGGGCGAACTGAGGGGCGCGCTCCCGCGCGAGGTCCAGCGGACCCTGCTCGCCCATGAGGAGGCCGGCACCACCGGCCACCCCGAATACAAGGCGGCCGAGGGGGTCTTCAACGAGCGCCACGTCTGCCGCGTGGTCCCCAACCCGCCCGAAGTACAGGCCACTTGGGACAACATCGCGGCCGACCCGACCGTGTACCACACGATGAACGGGCCGAACGAGTTCCACGTCGTCGGCACCCTCAAGGACTGGTCGGTCATCGACCGGTTGCACCTGATCGACGTACCCACCCTGCTCGTGTCCGGAAAGTACGACGAGGCGACCCCGGAGACCGTCCGGCCCTTCGCCGACCGCATCCCGGACGTGCGCTGGCACCTCTTCGAGCACTCCAGCCATATGCCGCACATCGAGGAGGAGGAGCTGTACCTCCAGGTCGTCGGCGCGTTCCTCGACTCCACCGACTAACGGGAGTTCGGATGTCCCGTACCACCAGACGTACCCCGGCCAGACGCACCGCCCTCGCCGCGGGCGTCGTCGCTCTCGCCCTCACCTCGGCCGCCTGCTCGTCCTCCGGCGACGGCGCCTCCTCGAACCCGACGTCCTCCTCCGGCTCGGCGTCGTCGGCCTTCCAGCCGCAGCACAAGGGCGGCACCCTGAAACTCGTCGCCCACGCGGCCGCCGGCAGCTTCGACCCGCAGGTGAACTACACGCTGCAGTACTGGCAGCTGTACCAGTCGATGTACGACGGTCTGCTGTCGTTCAAGAAGGTGGGCGGCCAGGAGTCGTTCACCGTCGTCCCGGACCTGGCGGCGGCCATGCCCAAGGTGACCAACGGCGGGAAGACGTACACCTTCACGCTGCGCAAGGGCGTCAAGTTCTCCGACGGCAAGAGCGTGACCACCGACGACGTGGTGGCGTCCTTCCAGCGCATCTTCAAGGTCTCCAGCCCCACCGCGGGCACCTTCTACAACGGCATCGTCGGAGCGGACGCCTGCCTCAAGAAGCCCGCCACGTGCACGCTCGACAAGGGCGTCGTCGGCGACGCGTCGGCCGGTACGGTCACCATCAACCTCACCGCGCCGGACTCGGAGTTCCCGTACAAGCTGGCCGTCCCGCACGCCAGCATCCTGCCGAAGGACTCCCCCACGAAGGACGCGGGCACCAAGCCGCTGCCGACCACCGGCCCGTACATGGCGGCCTCCTACGACCCGAACCGGCAGCTGAAGCTGGTCCGCAACCCGCACTTCAAGGAGTGGTCGCGCCAGGCCGAACCACAGGGCTACCCGGACGTGATCGAGTACTCCTTCGGGCAGACCGTGGAGTCCGAGGTGACCGCCGTCCAGAACGGCACCGCGGACTGGATGTACGACCCGCCGCCCGCCGACCGCCTGAACGAGATCGGCACCAAGTACGCCTCGCAGGCGCACGTGAACCCGCTGACCGCGTTCTGGTACGCGACGCTGAACGTCAACATGGCGCCGTTCAACAACAAGTTGGCGCGGCAGGCCATCAACTGGGCCGTCGACCGGGAGGCCGTGGTGCGGCTGTACGGCGGCAAGAACCTCGCCTCCCCCGCGTGCACGATCCTGCCGCCCGGCTTCCCCGGACACGTCGACTCCTGCCAGTACACCAAGGGCGGCGGGAAGACCTGGTCGGCCGCGGACCTGGCCAAGGCCAAGGAACTGGTGAAGAAGTCCGGTACGGCCGGGCAGGAGGTCGGCATCGTCGTCCAGGACGACGACGTCAACAAATCGATAGGCCAGTACCTGCAGAGCCTGCTGAACCAGATCGGCTACAAGGCGACCCTCAAGCCGCTGTCGGCCAACATCCAGTTCACATACATCCAGAACACCAAGAACAAGGTCCAGTTGGCCCTGACGTCCTGGTACCAGGACTACCCGGCGGCCTCGGACTTCCTCAACGTGCTGCTGTCCTGCGCCTCGTTCCACCCCGGCAGCGACTCCAGCATCAACATCTCCGGATTCTGCGACAAGGGCGTCGACGCGCGGATGAAGACCGCGATGACGACCGCGCAGACCGACCAGAAGAGCGCCGACCAGCAGTGGGGCACGATCGACCAGGACATCATGAAGCAGTCCCCGGTCGTCCCGCTGATCAACCCGAAGATCATCGACTTCACGTCGAAGCGGGTCGGCGACTACCGGTTCAGCAAGCAGTTCTACATGCTCGTCGGGCAGTTGTGGGTCAAGTGACCGCCACCGTGACCATATCGCCCACCGCGGAGGCCCGGCGCTCGCCGGGCCCCTGGCGGACGGCCGTCGCCGACCTGGCACGCAACAGGTCGGCGACGGCCTCGGCCCTCGTCCTGCTCGTCGTCGTGGTGGTGTGCCTGTGCGCACCGCTGTACGCCGGGCACATCGCCCACACCGACCCGTTCCGCTCCCACGTCTCCGGCACCACGGTCGTGGACGGGAAGACGGTGCCCGTGCTGACCCCGAGCAGCACCGGCCTCGGTCTCGGCGTCACGCCCATCGGCCCCACCTGGGACCCGGGCCACTATTTCCTCGGCGCCGACAACCAGGGCCGCGACGTGATGGCCCGTCTGCTGTACGGCGGCCGCACCAGCCTGTTCATCGGCGTCACGGCGGCCGTGCTCACCGTCGTCGTCGGCGCCGCCGTCGGCATCGTCGCCGGCTACGCGGGCGGTGTCGTGGACGCGGTGGTCGCCCGGATCCTGGACGTGATCTGGGCGTTCCCCGTGTACCTGCTGGCCATCTGCCTGTCCGTGGTGCTGCTGACGGACGGGCTTCGCCTGGGCCCGGTCACCGTGGAGGCGGGCAGCCTGTGGCTGCCCGTGGTGATCATCGCGGCGATCTACGTGCCGTACATCGCCCGTCCGTTGCGCGGCCAGGTCATGGTGCTGCGGAACAAGGAGTTCATCCAGGCGGCCATCGGCTCCGGGTCGCCGACCGCGCGCATCCTGCGACGCGAGGTGCTGCCGAACGTCCTGCCGACGGCCATCGTCTTCGTCCCGCTGATGACCGCGCTGGCCATGCTCACCGAGTCGGCCCTGTCCTTCCTGTCCGTCGGCGTGCAGCCGCCCGACGCCAGTTGGGGCACGATCGTCGAGGACGGTCTCGGGCTGCTCTACACCCGGCCCGCCGTGACGATCGCCCCGGGCCTGCTGATCGCCGTGACCACGGCGGCGCTCAACGTCCTGGGCGACGGCGTGCGGGACGCGCTCGATCCGGGTGCCCGCCTGCGCGGAGGGGTGTGAGGAGACAGATGCTGTACTTCGCCGTCCGGCGCTTCCTCTCGGCCCTGTTGGTCATGTTCGCGATCAGTGTGCTGGTCTTCCTGATCTTCTTCGCCACGCCCGGCGTGGACCCCGCGGCGCGTATCGCGGGACGCAACGCCGACGCGGCCACCCTGGCCCAGGTCCGCCACTCCTTCGGCCTCGACCGGCCGATGCCCGTCCGCTATCTGCTGATGATGCGGCACCTGCTGGTCGACCGGGACCTGGAGTCGTTCGTGAACCGCGGCTCCCGCGTCATCCCGCAGATCGTGCAGGCGACGCCGGTGACGCTGTCGCTGGTGGTGGGCGCGGCCGTGATCTGGATGGCGGCCGGCATCGTCATGGGGACGGCCGCGGCGGCCCTGCGCGGCACGGCCGTCGACCCGCTGATCATGCTGGTGGGCGTGGTCGGCGTCTCGCTGCCCGCCTACTGGCTCGGCGAGGTCGTCAACCTGATCACCCAGAAACAGTTGCACGGCTCGGTGTTCTCCTGGGTGCCACCGCCCGGGTACGTCGGCCCCAGCCAGGACGTGGGCCAGTGGGCGCTGCACCTGCTGTTCCCGTGGCTGACCCTGTCGGTGCTGTACGCCGGGATCTACGCCCGGCTGCTGCGCGGCGAGATCATCACCGCCCTGAACGAGGACTACGTCCGTACCGCCCGCGCCAAGGGTCTCTCCGAGCGCCGCATCCTGGTCCGGCACGCCCTGCGCTGCTCCCTCATCCCCATCGTGTCCCTCTTCGGCCTGGACTTCGGCGCGCTCGTGGGCGGCGCCGCCCTGCTCACCGAGGTGGTGTTCGGCCTGCCCGGCATCGGCAAACTCACCTTCGACGCCCTCCAGAACCTGGACCTGCCCGTGATCATGGGGACGGTCCTGTACGCGGCGTTCTTCGTGGTGCTGGCCAACGCGCTGGTGGACGTCCTGTACGCGCGACTGGATCCGAGGGCCCGCCATGCCTGATGAACCCATGCCTGGTGAACCCCTGCTGGACGTAACCGATCTGAGGGTGCGTTTCCGTACCCGCACCGGCACGGTGACCGCCGTGGACGGTCTCTCCTTCGCGGTCGCCCCCGGCGAGATCCTCGGCGTCGTGGGCGAGTCGGGCTCCGGCAAGAGCGTGTCGATGCTGGCCGTGCTGCGCCTGCTGACCAGCCGGAACGTCACGGTCTCCGGCGAGGTCCGCTTCCGTGGCCGCGACCTGCTCACCCTCCCCGACAAGGAGATGCGCTCGATCCGGGGCCGGGAGATCGCCATGGTCTTCCAGGACCCGATGACCGCGCTCACCCCCGTCTACACCGTGGGCTGGCAGATCGCCGAGCAGATACGGGCCCACGAGCGGGTGTCGCGGAAGACGGCGCACGCCCGCGCGGTCGGGCTGCTGTCGGACGTCGGCATCCCCGACGCCGCCTCACGCGTGAAGGCCTACCCGCACGAGTTCTCCGGCGGCATGCGCCAGCGCGCGGTCATCGCGATGGCCCTCGCGTGCGGCCCGGCCCTGCTGATCGCCGACGAACCGACGACGGCGCTCGACGTCACGATCCAGGCCCAGATCCTGGATCTGATGCGGGAGTTGAACGAACGCGGCTCGGCGGTCGTCCTCATCACGCACGACATGGGCGTGGTCTCGGAGATCGCCGACCGGGTGCTGGTCATGTACGGCGGCCGGGTGGCCGAGGAGGGCCCGCGCCGCTCGGTGTTCCACGGCCCGCGCCACCCGTACACCTGGGGCCTGCTCGACTCGGTGCCGCGCGTCGGCGGTCCCCGGCTGCGGCGGCTGCCCACCATCGCGGGCATGCCCGTGGCACCGGACGACCTGGAGAGCGGGTGCGCGTTCGCTCCGCGCTGCCCGGCCCGTCACGACCGCTGCGAGGAGCGCCCGGCGCTGTCCGGGCACCCCGGCGAGGCCGCGCACCGCGACGCGTGCTGGCTGCCGCCGGACGACCGGGCGTCGCTACGGGTCGCGACGCGGACGAGCAGGCCGGCCCCGGCGAACCCGGCGGACCCGACAGGTTCAGCGAATACGCCGGATACACCGGATACGGCAGACAGGGAGATGGCGCCGTGACCACGCAGAACACAACGGTGGCCGACCCCGCTGCCCGCCCGGACGACGACGTACTGCTGCGCGCCTCCGACGTCGCCAAGTACTACCCGGTGCGCACCGACACGCTCACCTGGAACTGGGGCCGGAACCGGCCGGGCAGGGTCCTGCGGGCCGTCGACGGAGTCTCGCTGGAGGTACGGCGGGGCGAAACCCTCGGTGTGGTCGGCGAGTCGGGCTGCGGCAAGTCCACGCTCGGCCGCTGCCTGGTCAGGCTCACCGAGCTCACGAGCGGCCGGGTCGAGTTCGACGGCCGGGACATCACCACGCTGTCCGCACGCCGGCTGCGTCCCGTCCGCCCCGGCATGCAGCTGGTCTTCCAGGACCCGCAGGCCTCGCTGAACCCCCGCCGCCGGGCCGGGGACATCGTCGCCGAGCCGCTGCTCGTCCACCGGTACGGGGACGCCGCCGCGACCAGACGCCGGGTGGCCGAGCTGTTCGACGTCGTGGGACTGGCCTCCGCCCACCTCGACCGCTACCCGCACGAGTTCTCCGGCGGCCAGCGCCAGCGCATCGGCATCGCCCGCGCGCTGGCCACCGACCCGAAGCTGATCGTCGCCGACGAACCCGTCTCCGCCCTCGACGTGTCGATCCAGGCGCAGGTGCTGAACCTGTTCGCCGACCTCCAGGACGAGTTCGGGCTCACGTACGTCTTCATCGCCCACGACCTCGGGGTGGTCCGCCATGTGTCGGACCGGATCGCCGTCATGTACCTGGGCGAGATCGTGGAACTCGCGGAGACGGAAGCGCTGTACGCGGCACCCGACCACCCCTACACCGAGGCGCTGATGTCGGCGGTCCCGGACATCGACGACGACCCGGACGGCCCGGGCACGGAGCGCCGTGAACGCATCGTCCTCACCGGCGACGTGCCGAACCCGGTGGCCAAGCCGGCCGGCTGTGCCTTCCACACCCGCTGCCCGTACGCCCGGGAGCGGTGCGCGGTGGAACGCCCCCGCCTGACGGAGACGTCCCCGGGCCGCCACACGGCCTGCCACTACCCCCTGACGGACTGAGGCGGCACGACGGGCTGGGGCGGCACGACGGACTGAGGTGGCACGACGGACTGGCGCGGCACGACGGACTGAGCTGGGACGGGCCGGACCAACTCCCATGTGTCCACGGCGTAGTCGAGGCTCATGCCGTGCCGTTCGTACAGGGCGAGGGCACCGCTGCTGTTGTCGGTGTCCACGCCGAGGCCGATCCGGTCGCGGCCCAGCGCCGCGTAGTGCCCGAAGGCGTGGCGCAGGAGGTGGCTGCCGAGCCCCTTGCCCCGGGCCTGACTGAGGACGGCGAGGTTGCCGACCCACGCCATCGAGGCACGTTGGTTGTGGCTGCGCAGCAGGCCCGCGTCGCCGAGGCCGTCGACGTGCGCGAGCCAGACCAGCGACCAGTCGACCGTCGCGCCGTCGATGTCGTCCAGCCACTGTTCGTACGTACGCGGCTGGAAGTCGAAGTGGTCGACCATGGACTCCTGGAGCAGCGCGTGGGCACGCCGGCGGTCGGACTCGGCGAGGCAGGGACGCAGGGTCACGCCGGCGGGCGGCGACGGAACCCGGTCGAAGGCCGGATCGAGGGGCCGCTCCATCACGTTGTAGCGACGGACCGTCCGCCAGCGGCGCCCCCGGAGGGCGTCCAGGTCCATGGTGGGGGCGATGTTGAGGTGGAGGTGCACCACGGCCCGCTCGGCACCGTTGCCGGCCGCCCGCTCCGTGGCGCGGGCCTCCATCAGGTCGAACAGGTGCAGGGCGCCCTGTGTCCGGCCGGGCAGCGTGTAGTGGTCCATGTCGATCCGCTCACTGCCGGAGTCGTCCCACATCAGCCCGTACGCGACCAGCCGCTCCCCCTCGAACATCAGCCAGGAGTCGCGCTCCAGATCCACGTCGGGATGGATCAGGTCGGCCTGGACCTCGGCGAGCCCGGTGTCGGCCCGGCCGATCTCCACCAGATCGACCTCGTTGAGCAGCGCACACACCGCCTCCGCGTCGTCGAGCGTGGCCGGGCGCACGGTCAGGCCGGGCGGAAGGGGGGTGGGTGTCGTCATGGGTCCACTGTCGGGCGGCGAACACACCTGCCGCAACGGACTTTTCCCGGCACCGCGAGCCCTGTTCCGGGCGCCGGACGTGTCGCCCGCCCGCCGACGCGCCTTCGGTTCCCGGACACCGCGGCGTCACACCCGCCGGGAACGTTTTCGTCCGTCCCCTCCTGTCCCGCCCTGTCTCCGCTCCTGTCCCGCCCTGTTCCGCTCCTGTCCCGCCCTGTTTCCGTCCGCCCCGCACTGCGCGGGCGTGACGCGGAAGGACGACGTGTTCCGTGTCCCTGCTTCCGCTCGCTGATCTCCGCGGTGCCCTCCCCGCCACCGCCGTCCGCTCCCCCTCCGCCGTACGTCTCGCCCGCGGGGCGCTGACCCTGCTGCCGCTCCTGGTGATCGGAGCGTGGGCGGCGCTCGACTGGCGTTCCGTGAGCGAGGGAGCCGCCCGGCTGGCCTCCGCCGACCCCTGGTGGCTGCTGGCAGGCGCCTTCTTCATCTGCCTGGGCTGGGTGGCCGCCGCGTGCGTCCGGCAGGGAGCCCTGCCGGAGAGGCTTCCGCCGGTGCTGCTGTTCGCGTCGCAGTTCGCCGCCGGTGCCGCGAACCAGGTACTGCCGGCGGGCATCGGCGCCCATGCCGTCACCCTGCGCTTCCTCCAGGGCCAGGGCATCCCCCTCGCCCGGGCCACCGCCTCACTCGCCTTGTACTCGCTGGTCAAGCCGATCGCCAAGACGGCTGTGCTGCTCGTCTTCCTCGTGGCGTTTCCGGAGTTGCTCCGGATCGGTGACCTCGTCCCCGGAGGGTCGGCGTCGCTCCTGGCCGCCGGGAGCGTGGCGGGCGTTCTCGCGACGGCCGCGCTGCTCCTGACGGCCGTACGCCCGTTGCGCCGCCATGCGCTCGCCCTCGTGCGTACGGCCCTCACCGACGCGCGGCTCCTGCACACGCGGCCCAGTCGTGTGCTCGCCCTCTGGGGCGGGGCCGCCGCCACTCCGCTGCTCCAGGCGAGCGTGATCGCCTCGGTCGGGGCGTCACTGGGGCTCCCCCTGTCCTGGGCGCAGGTCGCGCTGGCGTACCTCGTCGCCAGTACCGCGGTGGCGGCGGTGCCCGCACCGGGTGCCATCGGGCCGGTGGACGCCGCGCTGGTGTTCACCCTGGCCGCGTTCGGCACGTCGATGAGCCTGGCGACGGCGACCGTCGTCAGCTATCGCGTCCTGACGGTCGGGGTGCCGCTGCTGCCGGGCGCGCTCGTCCTCTCGGCCCTCGTCCACCGCAAGGTGCTGTGACCGCAAGGCGCTGTGACCGCGAGGTGCTGTGAGGGGCCCGGGAGCGAGCAGCCAGGGAGTACTACGCCTCGTCCTCCGCCAGCCGCAGCGAGATGCTGTTGATGCAGTACCTCTGGTCGGTCGGCGTCGCGTACCCCTCGCCCTCGAAGACGTGCCCGAGGTGCGACCCGCAGCGGGCGCACCGGACCTCCGTGCGCACCATGCCGTGGGAGCGGTCCTCCAGCACTTCCACGGCGTCCGAGTCCTTCGGGTCGTAGAAGCTCGGCCAGCTGTGTCTCCTTCGTGCCAGAAACGGCACAGGGCTGATTGGCAGAAGGGTACCGCTGTTCAGCGTCGACGACATCGCTGGAGAAGGCCATTCACCAGTACCGTTGGAGTACACCAGTGCGCCGCAGTTCCTGGACATGCTCTGCAGTGCGGGTGGGCACTGACCCCCCCGTGATCAGTACTCCGGCCTCGATATTCCTGTCCACTCCCGATTGCGTGAAATTGGCGCTCGTGGTGAGCAGGACCCGTCTGTCGGCCAGCGCCAGTTTTGCATGCGTCTTGGCTCCCGGCTCGGCGCGATTACCTGGAGGCCAGTGCCAAATCCTGAGCCCTGACACATCGAGAAAGGCAGACGCAGGCTCTGTCCCGGAGAGGGCGCTGCCCGCGCCCTGCAGCGTTTCAACGACGACGTCAATACGCACGTCCCTGGCGGCTGCAGCCTCCAGCGCATGTGTGAGCGGCGTGTAGCGCGTCGCCGAATAGGTCATCAGGAGTAGTTCTCGCTGGGCTGAGTCAATGAGCTGAAGCAACACACGGCTGGTAGTCCTGACCGGGACTTGGTGCGTTGAAGGCCCACTCCAGACCAGCGAGACCTCCTGCTCCCTGACCCCCACGGAGTGGCCGGCCGCAAGGCCCCGCAAGTACGCGGCTGCCTCCGACGAGTCCATGCCGTCCGCCGTTATCGCGTGCAGAACCGACGTCCCCGACTCCAGGAATCCAGGAAACGCGCACGCGGAGAGGACCGAGGCCCTTGGACGTTGTCTTCCTATCTCTTCAGCGAGAGTACGGACGCCATCCGCTCCCACCACCTTCAGAGCTTCGGCCGCAGCTTGTTCAAATGCCGTTGCTTTGTCAGTCACTTGACTCCCTGCAACAGCACAAGGTCCGGGTCGTCGATAGGCACGATGAAGCGACGGTCCAGGAATCGGTTGCCGCGCTCGCACGTAGTCTCCGACACGAAGAGACAGACATGACATGCCGCGCCGTGGAGGAAGTCCTCGTGCGGAGGACGCGGAAGTCGCTCTGCGCAGAGAGGATCGGAGGAACAGCGCTCCGCGTCGGTCAAGGCCCGCCGCACGACGCGAGTGAACTTCTCTGGTTCGGCGAGCGCGACCAGGCCACCCAGAGTGCCTTCGGCATCCGGTACGGCCGTGTAGATCAGGATGCCCGTACGTGGGTCTCCCTCACGACCAGCGTAGATCCGTTCTGACAGGCTCGCCGAAGAGTAGCCGCACTCCAGCGCGATGGCCCGGATCAGCAGGTGAGAGAGGGTGTGCAGGGCGATGTAGCGTGCTCCGGGCCAGCCGCGAAGAGGCTCGTCGATGCCTTGGACGCGCCCCGAGTAACGGTTGCGGCGGAATTCGACGTACGCGTCCCGGTGTGCGGCCAGGGCAACCGAACCAGCCACTCGCTGTTCCCAGGAGGCGACCAACGGCTCGGGCATACGCAGGAAGATCCCCTCGCCACGTACTTCACTGGCCGGCACCCAAGCCGGTGTGCCGCTACGGGAGAGCGGGGCACGCGTGACCAGATCCGGGTCCTCGGGGTCGGGGGCGTCGAGGCGAGTAAAGCCAACGAGGGCACGCACTTCTCTGAGCCGTTCCGCCTGGACGATATGCGAGAACATGCCAGCCAGGGCAGGCGGAACGGTGATGTCACGGAGCGCGAAGTCCTCGGTCTGGTCCGGGACGTGAGGGCTGGTCAAAATCTCCCATTCCGGGGTGAGGAGGTCGGGGTACGACATCGGCTGGGCACCCGGTGCTGCTTCAGCGGCAGCCCTCTTCTCCTGGATGGCTGCGAAGACCTCGGCTTGCTTCCATTGGTGCAGCGGCTTGAACTGCTGAAGGTCCCAAACCAGTTCGAGCATGGCCGGGG
This sequence comes from Streptomyces sp. NPDC046862, assembly GCF_040704615.1. Classification (NCBI taxonomy): domain Bacteria; kingdom Bacillati; phylum Actinomycetota; class Actinomycetes; order Kitasatosporales; family Streptomycetaceae; genus Streptomyces; species Streptomyces sp. NPDC046862. Next base: position 54,412 of record NZ_JBEYXP010000032.1, read on the forward strand.
CGTCCACCTTCTGAAGTGTGTCCCAGAGCTGCTCGATCTTTCCCTGCAAGGCGCTGCCGCTGGTGGGAGGGACGGCCAGGGCGCTGAGAGTCTGTGCGAACCACTGGTTCGAGGCGCCGATCACCAACGACTTGGGGGACTGTTCGCAGCCAGCCGCCTCGAAGGTCGCCAGGTGGGGATGGCGGCCCCGGCAACTCGGCAGGTTGGCTTCACCACGGGGGCCCATCGCGTCGCGGATATTCCGTTCCTTGCCGCAGTTCACGCACTTGATCTTGACGTTGGCGGCCTGGTTGCCGCCGTGGTCCAGCATCTGCAGGCGGGGGTGGCTGACCGCCGTGCACTCACCTCCGCGATGTACGAAGGTCGTGTACGGGAAGTCGTCCAGGTGCCCTGACTTGCAGACGAGTACGAAGCGCGCCGCTACGGCCAGCGGACGCTTGCCCTTGCGCTTCGTGGTGCAGTTCTCGTGGAAGAAGCGGGCCTGGTCCGGACGGCGCGGCTTGGCGTTCTCGAACTTGAAGACCTTCGAGTCCAGCGCACCGAGTTCGTTGCACGCGGTACACCGCAGCCACTGTGGGAAGGGCAGGACCGGCACACCCACCTTCGCCGCAGGTCCATTGGGGTCCGATTCCGCACCGTCCACCCACGGTGCCGGACGCAACTGCGTCACCTGTGGCCCATGAGGAGCGGCGAGCAGGCTGTTGACGGCCCGCAGCAGCCGCGGTTCCTTCAGATCATCCAATGACACGGAGTCGTACTGCCAGTCATCGATGCCCCGCACGAGAACGGCGAAGTTCGGCAGATCGACCAGCGCTCCGACGCCCCCGGTGAACATCAGGTGGCTCGGGCGCACGGATCCCACACGGCGGCGGTACTGAGCCTTGTCCGTCATGCCTGGGCCTTCTTTCCGCTCTGCCCGTTCGCTACGGCCTTGTTGTCCAGTACAGCGCCGGTTTCATCGCCCTCGGGCGAGTCCTCGTCGCCAGAGCCGTCTTGACCACCGCCCCCTGGATAGCTCCACGCGGGAGCCCCTCCAACCACATCGAACAAGCCACTGCCAGGGACCAGCAGATTGATCTCGTTCTCCGTCTCACGCATCGACTGGGCGACGGTGAGCTCGTCCCAGACCGCTCCGGTGGCTTTGTTCAGCAGCCCGGCGAGCTGCTGCCCTCTCCACTTGCCGTCCTCGTACCCGAGGCGCGCGTTGCCCTGCTTCTTCTGTGCCCAGGCGTCCTTGAGTGTGTTGATGCGCTCCGCGAGGTAACCACGGGCGCGTTCACCACCCACTGCCTCGGCACGGCGAAGGAAGCGCTCGGTGATCTGCTGTGCGGGCGGACCGTCGAGATCGACGTCGAACGCGTCGGCGTTACGTGAGTTGTGATCGGTCGCGTTGCGCACCGCGGCGATCCATGCGGCTGCCGTCGTGCGGTCGAGGGACCGGCGTGCGAAGGGCGTGACCGAGAGGGCTTCGACCTGGCGGTAGAAGGTGGCGTGGTAGTGGCCGAAGTTCTCGAAGTGCGCCAGGTCCCGGGGGCGGGTCCAGTTGTAGAGCGTGACGACCAGCCCCGGGCGCTTGGCGTCGCGGCCGACACGGGACGACGCCTGGATGTACTCGGCGGTGTTCTTCGGTTGGCCGACCACCATCATCAGGCCGAACCGGGTGACGTCCACGCCCACCTGGAGCATGGAAGTCGCGATGACCGTGTCCACCGCACCCGCCCCTTCGTTGCGAAGGTGCAGTTTCGCCAAATCAAGGCGCTGTTTGTGTTGCGCCGCGGCCTTCAACTCGTCGTTGAGGGCGATCTTGCGGACGGTCGTGTCCATCTCCTCGTCGAAGCCGACGTCCAACCGGGCGAGCACCTCGGTTATGTCTCCGGAGGAGATACGCGAGGTCAGCTCCTGCACGGACAGCATTTCCGTCCTGCGGAGCAGCCGGTTCGAGAGGCCCTTGCGATTGCCGTGGACTCGGACACGGGTGGCGATGTCGTCGTCCAGGAAGCGGCGCATTCCGGCGAGCTCACGGGTGGCGTTGAAGTAGCCCACCAGCGTCATGTAGGGGTCGGCCGACTTGCCGTGCTTGTCGAAAAGGGTCTGCCCGGCGAGAAGCAGGATCTCGGCCACGCGGATCTCCGCCTGCTTCATCCTCACGCCGTGCGCGCAGATTCCCAGGTAGCGTCGGCCGGGCGCCTGGTGCGACAGCGCGACCTGCTGTGAGAAGAACGTGTCCTCGACATCGATCACCTGGGGCGGGAAGATCGCCGCCTTCCTCGCGAAGACGCCAAGGATCTGATCGGCTGCTCGCTTCGTCGTAGCTGTGGATGCCACGATCTTGGGGCCCACGAGTTTCGTGGTTCCCGTGCCGTCGCGCATCGGCCAGCTGCACAATTCATCGACGGCCGCTTCGAAGAGCCCGACGGTGGTGCCCAAGGCGCCTGAGATCAGGTGGAGTTCGTCCTGGATGATCAGGTCCGGGGGCCGCAGTCGCGTTACTTCCTGGCTCTTGACCGCTTCGTACTTGCCCTTGGCGTTGTGCTTCTCGCCGCACTTTGTCCGCGTGTCCAGGTCGGCGTGCCGGTAGCCGTGGCGCGGGCAGAGCTGGGACACGCGCCCGAAGAGCATCCCCGCGTAGCCGCGCCAAGGGAGCTGGGCGAGCTTGTCGACCGTAGCGATCAGCAGGCTGGGGGCGAGACGGTAGATCTCCTCGTCCACCGTGAGGATAGGCAGCCCTTCGCGAGGGGAGCGCCGCTGAGAGAACGGGCAGGCGTGCTTGCCTTCGCCGTTGGCGCAGTAGAGGAGAACCCGGCGCAGATCGTCGTCGGGGTGGAGATCACGCTGAGCGCTGAGGGCTGTGCCGCACCAGGGACAGGCGAGAGTCTGCAGTACCTTGGCGCCCCGGCCGTCCCCCGCCTCTTTCGCTTCGGCGATCTGCTGTGCCGCTTCTTCGTAGCGGTTCGGGGAAACGGCCCCGCCCACCCAGAGTCCAATACGAAAGGGGGTCGTACCCCAGCGGGTGTCCCCGCCTTCGATGGCGTGTCGGCGCAGCACCTCCGCTGCACAGACCAGGGCGGCGGCACGCTGGAACTGCTGCGCGGTGAGGAGACGGAGGGTGTAGCGCATCAGAACGGCGACCCCGGCGTCACCACTGCGGGCATCCGCTCCGTCACCGATCGTGCCCTGAAGGCGGCGAATGGCGAAGGTGAATGCGGCAAGCCCGAGATAGGCCTCGGTCTTTCCACCACCGGTCGGAAAAAACAGCAGGTCGACGATGGCATCGGCGCCTGCTTCGCGTTCGGGGAGCGTGGGAGTGGCCAGGGCACGCAGATTCAGGAGGACGAACGCGAGCTGGAACGGACGCCAGGACGCGGCGGCAGGCCCTTGATCGGCGATCCGTTGCTGCGCCTCGGCGAAACTGAGGCCTTCCCTCTCGCGCAGCCCCGCGATGGCGGTGTGCCGCCGCTGAAGAGCCATCGCCCTGTTGGCGAACCGGAAGGCCTCCAGTGCCTCGGGCCGGTCCGGGTCTCGTAGAAGGTCCGCCCCGAGAGTGATCCGGACAGCCACCTCACGAGCCTGCTCGACCGCGGCGAGCGCGCTGTCCCGCAGGGCTGGAGGCAGCTGCTCGGCCTGCGCGTGACGTTCGTCGAGCCATGCACTGTATCCGTCTGCCAACGGTGCGAGTGCCGCCGTCAGTTCAGCGGGGGCAAGCTCGGCGAGCGCGTCCATGGAGAGCTCGAGACCGGCGAGCTGCTCGGCTTCGTCGCCGGACGGCGCAATGGTGGCGGGCACGTCGTGGACGGGAAGCCAGGTGGTGGTGAGCGCGCGAGCCCGTCGTTGGCCTTCGTCGATGGTCACCGTCACGGCGACGTTGCGACCCGCCGCGTGTTTCAGCTGGTTGCGGTAGAGCAACGTCAGGTGCTGCTCCTCCGGGTCGGCGACGCCGAACGTGTCCTGGTCGCCCTCCGCCGCCGTCTCATCGAGCGGATCGGAGATGGGCAGGAAGACGGATGCTTCGCCGTCCAGCGCCGTGACCCGCAATTCCGTCTGGAACAGCCATGCTGCGTCCTTGGACTGCTGGGGCTCCTCTTGGGCGTTCACAAGGGAGAGTTCGACCACTCGGGTCGGCCCGCCCGCTCCCGGCCGGGTTCGCACCTCGGCGACCAGACGCACCCCCGCGGACTCCGGGTCGTCCGCGGTGAGCGGAAGAACCTGGCGGGGCTTGCCGTCAAGCCGGATCTCGGGATTCTTCTCAACCTGCTCGCGGCTCCAGGTCGTACGGGCGACTCCGTCGTCGCTCAGCACCTGGGACTTGTGATAGCGCCCCCATCGCACCCGCACGGAGACCGCGTCCACGCCGTCGTCTGCGGCAACGGCAAACATCATGCCCATGGAAGACGCCCACATACGGCCGGCGTTTTGAGTGGTGAGCTTCTCGGGAAGGCTCTGGTCGCTGCCGTCCCCCTCACCGTCGGAGTCGTCGTCCAACTGCTCGCCGGTGGCCGCCAGAGAGGTCGTGAGCGTGCGCTTGGGGCCGATCAGACCAACGAGATAGCGGTCACGGGGACCAGCCGCGCGGTGGTCGAACTCCTCACTCGGTCCGTCCCAAGGGCCGAGCAGATCGCGGCTGATGAGCTTGCCCAGATCGTCCCGGACTCCGTAAGAACTGGCTGGGACGAAGCTCTGCTGTACCTCGCGAACCCTCTGGAGGAGGTCTTCCTCCAACGAGCCCGGCGGCACCTCAGCAGACTGACTGGGCATCGCTGCTTCTCTCCTTCGTACCTCATGGACGGCCCCCCTCCGAAGGCCCTCCCGGCTCTGCGGCGACCATCACGGGGACCCTGACTACCTGTTATGACTTGGATGCTAACGGCCACCACTGACATTCATAACGGGGCGACCGGTGCGGGCATGGCTTGTTCCGGATGCTCGGCGAGGTCTCTGTCAGCGCGCTTCCCCACCGGGTGGAGGGCCGGAATGCCGAAGGCGGTCTGTTCACAGAGTGCCCGTCCGGCTACCGTCAGTCCCAGAGGCCTCATCACCCACCTCCTCGGATCGCCGCACGCAATCGTCGTCTCGCAGCGAGGGTGCCCTATGGCTACCGGTACGACGTCCGCACGAATGGAGCCCTGGAGGCGCGGCCGGACCGCCGGTAACCGGCCACCGGCAGCGGAAGGCCGAAGCCGTCACGAGGAGTGGCTGGGTCTGGTCACGATCGACGGCCCGTTCCTGGGAATGCCGACGCTGACCCGCGTTTGGCCACAGCTCGATGCCCTCGACGTGTCGGCCCGGCGCTCCCTTCGTCTCGCGCACCGCGAATGGCAGTCGAAGCCGCGTGCCGCCCACAACGCGTGGATCGGCCACCTGCTGCGCGACCTGCTGGGCTGGGGTGACGCGCTCAGCGAGGATCTCTGCCTCCTGGACCGCCTTTCCCTGTCCGTTCCGGAACACCAGGAGACGATCACCCCGTCGTTCGCACTGATCCACCCGGACACCTCTGAGGCATCCGGCCCCGCACCTGACGCGATTCCCCTGCTCGGTCTCGTCTGCGCGCCGGACGTGGTGCCGACGGACCGGCAGTCCGGCGCCGCGTGGACAGCGTCCCCGGCGGACCGGCTGGCTCGGCTCTGCCGTCACCACGGCATCGGGCTCGGGCTGGTCGCAGCCGGCCGCTGGTGGACTCTTGTCTGGGCGCCCCGCGAGGCAGCGACCACCTTCGTCACGTTCGACACCGCGGACTGGGGGTCGGCGGCCGACCGGACGACGGCACGGGCGTTCATCTCTCTGCTCAGCCGTCGCCGTTTCTTCGCCGTGTCGGACGACGAGACCCTGACGTCTCTCCTCAGTAGCGCGGAGGACCGGGCGGAGGACCTCACCGAGTCCTTGGGCCGACAGGTGAAGGAGGCCGTCGAGCTGCTGGTGGCCGCCATCGGCCGCGCGGACAGGGATGCCCGCAAGGCCGGTCGTCCCGGGCTGGAGAAGCAGTCCGCGGCCGAGGTCTACAAGGCCGCCCTCGCGACCCAGATGCGGATTCTGTTCGCCTTCTTTGCCGAGGAGAAAGGGCTGCTGCCAGCCGACAACCCCCTCTACGCCCGCTCCTATTCGGCGGGCGGCCTGTGCGCCGAACTCGAGGCGCAGGCCCGCGACACCAGCGAGGAGGACCTGGAGCAGAGCACAGCTGCGTGGCACCGGCTCGTGGCCCTGTTCCACGCTATCTACCAAGGCGTGGACCGCCCTGACCTGCGGATCTGCGGGTACGACGGGAGCCTCTTCGATCCCGGCCGGCACCCTTGGCTCGAACCGGGTGACGGGGGGTCGCCATGGCCGGTGGACGATCGGACCGTGCTGCACATGCTGCGAGCGGTGCAGTACGTCGTGACAGGTCGAGGGCGTTCCCGGGAGCGCCGCAGGACCGCCTTCGGTGAGCTGTCGATCGGCCAGATTGGCCACGTCTACGAGGGGCTCCTGGAGTACGAAGGGGAGCGCGCCGCAACTCCGGTCATCGGCCTGATCGGCAAGCACGGCCGAGAAGTCCAGGTGGAGCTGGCCCAGGTCGAGCGACTCGCCGCGGAGGCTGCTCGGGCCGGGGAACCGCTTGCCGCGCTGGCGGCATCGCTGTGCGTCGCATACAAGAACTCCGGCATCGGCACGGCCACGGCTGTGGAGCGGGCGCTGCGTCCACTCGAAGCGCCGGAACGCGTTGTCGCCGAGCGGAAGCTGCTGGCCGCTACGGGGGGCGATGCGTCTCTCACCGAACGCCTCAAGCCGCTCTACGGCCTCATCCGTCACGACCTACGTGATCTGCCGATCGTGATCCTCCCTGGAGGCCTGTACGTCGGCAGGTCGTCGAAGCGGAAGGCAACCGGGGCGCACTACACACCCGAGTGGTTGGCGACGGAGGTGGTGAAGGGGGCGCTGGAGCCCTTGGTGTACTCCCCCGGGCCGTTGGAAACAGCCGACAAGGACGCCTGGAGACTCAAGTCCAGCGCCGAAATCCTCCGACTCAAGGTCGCCGACATCGCGTGCGGTTCGGGGGCGTTCCTGGTCGCGGCGTGCCGGTACCTGGCAGAGCGGCTGGTCGAAGCGAGGGCGATCGAGCGGGAGGAAGCGGCGGAAGGCCGCATCCGGGCACAGATCGACGCCGATGTCATCCGTCCGCTGGAACCCTTCCGGGAGCGGGCGGAAGAGGGCTTCGATCTCGTGATGATCCGAGCCCGGAGGGAGGTCGCGGAACGGTGTCTGTACGGGGTCGACATCAACCCGCTTGCCGTCGAACTGGCCAAGTTCGCGCTCTGGTTGGACACGGTGGAGCCGGGCATGCCGTTCACGTTCCTGGACGATCGGCTGATCGACGGAGACTCACTCGTGGGCATTTCGCGGTCCGAGCAGGTGGACTACATGCACGTACTGCCGACGGCGGAGCATACGGTTCACCGCCGGTCTCCGGTCGATTACACGTCGACTATCTGGCAACAGACCGGGATGGGCGCCGACATCCAGCGTGCTGCACGGTTACGGGAGAGCCTAGTCGGCATTACGGGAGATTCGCTCGCCGCTCTCGAAGAGAAGCGACGCATACTCAGGGACGCCAAACGCTCAGTCCTGCTACTAGAGTTGTTCGGGGACCTTCTCGTGACCGCATCGCTGGCGCACGCTCCGCACGCGCGAGGTCTGGATGCAGCGGCAATTTCTGCTGCGGCTTATCCGGAGCAGCTTGGTAGGGCGCTTTCGGAGGATCGGAACGTTATCAAAGAGCGAGCCCATGCGGACATTTCCCGGTGGCGCCTTGCAGCTGGCGTTGAGGGCTTCGATGAATGGAATCCCGTCCATTGGCCGCACCGTTTTCCAGAGGTGTTCCAAAATGGCGGTTTCGATGCGGTCGTGGGAAACCCTCCATTCCTGGGAGGGCAAAAGCTGACCGGCACTTTAGGGAAGCCGTACCGGGAGTACATAGTGCGAGTGCTGGGACGCAACGCACGTGGCAGTGCGGACCTGGCCGCATATTTCCTTCTACGGGCACACGAGTTACTGAACAAGGCCGGACAGACGGGATTGATCGCTACAAACACTCTGGCCCAGGGAGATACTCGGGAGGTAGGACTGGACCAAGTGGTCGCCAGCGGTGCGGAGATACGCCAGGCCGTGAAGAGTGCGCCATGGCCGTCGCGGAGTGCCGTCTTGGAGTTCTGCGCAGTGTGGACAAGTCGGTCCGGCGTTGCAGACGGCGGATTACGCGTGCTGGATCACCGTCCGGTAGCGAAGAGGATCACCTCTCCTCTGGAGCTGTCCTCACGAGTCCTCGGCGTTGCACATCGGCTTGCCGAGAATCGAAGCATCGCGTTCCAAGGGGCAAATATACTGGGTTTGGGATTCACGATGGACCCAGGCGCCGCTCGAAATCTTATCGCCAGGAATGAACGGTATCGAGACGTACTATTCCCGTATCTCAATGGACAGGACCTTAACTCCCGCCCGGACAGCTCGGCCAGCCGCTGGGTGATAAATTTCCATGACTGGAGCGAGGAACAGGCCAAGCAGTATCCGGAGGCATACGAGCAGGTACGGCGCCTGGTAAAGCCGGAGCGAGACAGGAATCGCAACAAGCAACGGCGCGAGATTTGGTGGCGCTTCACACGTACCGCACCTGAACTGTACACGCGTATCGCTGAACTCGACCGAGTAATAGCTGTTGCACGGATCAGCAAGACAGCTATGCCGATCACAGTTCCAGCCAACCAGGTCTTGAACGAGAAGATCGTCACCTTCGCCACGGATGATACCGCTCTCCTGGCCTTTCTTGGGAGTGCTCCACATTATTGGTGGGCCATCATTCGCAGTTCGACAATGAAGGCTGATCTAAATTATTCTCCCACCGACGTGTTCGAGACATTGCCGCGCCCCGAAGCGACGTCCTCGTTGCAGGAGCTGGGAGCCCAGCTGGACGCCCGACGCCACGACGTGATGCTCGCTCGGGGCGGCCTCACTGCCACCTACAATCTCGTCCACGACGAGACCTGCACGGACCCGGATATCACCGAACTCCGCGGGATCCACCGAACCATCGACGAGGAAGTGACCCGCGCCTACGGCTGGCATGACCTCCTCGACCGGCCCGGCGGCTTGGACCATGGCTTCCACGACACCCGCCAGGGCCCCCGCTACACCGTCGGCCCCGTCGTCCGCCAGGAGATCCTCGACCGCCTCCTCGAAGAGAACCACCGCCGCTACCAGGCCGAGGTGAACGCGGGCCTCCACGCCAGGCAGGAGCCCCTGCCCTTCGAGGAGTCACCCCTCACGAATACGATGCCAACAACGCATCAAGCGTCCATACCGTCGCCACAACCCCGGAGGTCCGGGCGAGGTACCGGTCCCGCTCAATGAGGATGTTCAGGTCGCCGCATCCGAGCTGGTTGCAGGCGTGCTCCACCAGGCTGCTGCCCGTGCTGCCACCCTCGATCAACGCACTGAGATGCGCCGCGTCCCACTCCACCTCGTTGAGCGCCCAGGGCGCCTTGCCCTCCACCACCGTTTGCAGCACCCCAGCGAACCGCTCCGCGCATGTACGCCGCTGCCGGCCGTCAGACAGCTGGGCGATGTGGTTCCCCGTCTCGATGACCGCGGTCACGGGGAGCAGCAGATCGCAGTCCCGTGCCTCCCTCTTGCGACGGAGCTCCTCGATCACCTTCTCGCGGTCCTGGCACTTGCCAGGAACCTCAAGGAGGTTGCAGAGGATTGACGTGTCGACGAATTCAACCCTGCGAGCCACGCCTCACCCGATCCCCAGAAGACGGTCGAACTCCGTGTAGTCACGGTCGCGTTGCCCGCGGGCCTCCAGCCGCCCCTGCGTGATCACATCACCGAGCCGCCCGGCCGCCATGGCCGCCGGGTACCCGTCGAGCTCGGTGAGCTTGGTGAGCCGGCTCGTACCCGACTCCCTGTCCCGCCAGCACACCACGACCCCTTCGTGATCCGCGCTGTCGAGCGCGGACAACAGGGCGGGGCTGTGCGTGGTGATCAGCACCTGCGTGTCGTTCTCCGCGCTCGCCTGCCGGACGAGTTGCAGCACTTCAGACGCCTGGGAGGGGTGCAGCCCGTTCTCAAGTTCCTCGACGACCAGCATGAGTGCGCGTTCCGCACCGTCCCTGGCGCTCCCCGCACTCGACGCGCCGAGGTCGAGGCCCCTCCCCCCGGTGAGGAGCGACGTGGTGATGGCGAGGAATCGCAGCATCCCGTCACTCATCTCCCGGGCCGGGGTGAGCCCCAACTCCCCCTCGTGCAGCGCCAGCATCACATCACCCAGTTCGGACTTGGTGACCGCCAGCGTTTCGATGTCGTGATCGGCAAGCCCACGTAGCAACTGCACAAGCCGATCGAAGAGTTCGGGGCTCGTCCTCTGTACGTTGCCGATCGCGGCGGACAGGTTCTCCGCGGTGCGACGCAAGTGGACATCCCTGGAGGGGACGTACTGGCGCATGAGGTGCGGCACCGGGTCGAGGTGGAAAGCGCCGACCAGAGCCGTCATCACACGCAGGGCGATCCAGATGCAGTCGTGTTCGCCGTCCGTGTCACCCGCCAGGCGCAGCGGCAACTGTGATGTGAGGAGACGTGAATTGCGGAACGGCCCGCTCGGATTCCGGCCGGGCCGGCCGTTGTGCCAGGACGCCTGGATGTCACCGAGGTGCGGGCTCGGTGCACCGCTGACGAGTACGTCCCGGTGGCCGCTGCCAGTAGGCCCCGACAGCCGCTCCTCGATGATCTGCACTTCCGGCTCCACTTGGATCGTCACATCCAGGCGGATCGGCCCGTTCTCGGTGCTCACAGTGCACCCGAGCGAGAACCTGTCCGAGCCGTGCGGCACACACCCGGCGAGCCCGCCGCGCACCGGCCCGGCGGGGCTGCGTCGACTCTCGAGCGCCTCGGCGATGTCCTCGCCGCGCGCCAGGCGGGACAGCACTTCGAGTCCGTCGAGCGCGTTCGACTTGCCGCTGCTGTTGCGCCCGATCAGCACGGTCAGCGGAGCGAGCCGGAAGGCCTCACCACGGAAGCTCTTGAACGCGGTCAGGCGGACCTCTTCGATGCCCTGGGCAGTCACACCGGCCAAGTTACCGCAGCCCATGCCCTGCGGCCTGGTCTGCTTGGGTCCAGACCTTGACGAACTCCGCCCATACGGTCTTGGTGAGCCGACCGTCCGCACGGGTGCCCCAGCGCGTGGCAAGGGCGTCGACGATGAGCAGGCCTCTGCCGGTGGGTGCGTCGGGAGTGGTGGGGGTGAGGTCTGGCGGTGATGGTGGACGTCGGTCCGGGCGGGTGTCGGTGACTTCAATACGGAGGGTGTACGTGGACGCGGTGCCGTCGGACGCGAGGGCCGAGGTCCGGGTCAGCGCCAGGGTGAGGCGGAAGTCGCGGCCTGGGGTTCGGCCGTGCGTGGCGGCGTTCGTGGCGAGCTCCGCCACCACGAGGGCGGCACGGTTGGAGAGATCGGTGCCGTGGTGAATGCCCCACTCGTCGAGCTGCTGCGTTGCGAGGCGGCGGGCCAGGCGGGCGCCTTGAGGGGTGGAACTGAGCTGGATGGTGAAGCACTGAGCAGGGGCGGCCAGTTCGGGCATGGGGATGGGGATGGAGATCTGCTGATTCATGTCACTCAGCGTGGTCGGGTGTACCTATCTTGAACAGTGACGACGCCAATACGGAGCGTGGCTGTCAGGCTGTCCGGGCAGGTTGTCCGGGCTGTCGGGCGTGACTGCGCACAGAGAGGGGCGGTGTCAGGGGTGTGCGAGGTGGTGACAGTACGGCCGGAGGTGGTTGGCATGGCGGTTACGGAGTCGGAGCAGATGCCTGAGGACGGCTCGGGAGGCTCGGAGGAGGAACTGGACTGGGACGAGGGGATGTCCGAGGTCCTGGAGATGGTGGGGCGGCATGTCCGGCGGTGGCGGGAACGGGCGGGGTTGACGCAGGCCGAGGTGGGGAGCGCGATCGGGTACACCGAGCATCAGGTGTCGGCTGTTGAGCGGGGGCGGCGGATTCCGAAGCCGGTGTTCCTCGACAAGGCGGATGAAGTGTTGGGCGCGGAGGGCATGCTGGCCGAGTTCAAGGAGGACGTGGAGAAGATTCGGTATCCGAAGAAGGTGCGCCATCTGGCTCGGCTGGAGGCAGATGCGGTCGAGTTGGGCGCGTACGCTGCCCACCAGGTCCACGGGCTCCTCCAGACAAAGTGTTACGCCGAGGCGCTCTACGGGATGCACCGGCCGATGCTGGACGAGGACACCATCGAGCGGAACGTAGCCGCGCGCATGGCGCGGCAGGAGATCTTCACACAGTGGCCCGCGCCCTTCTTGAGCTTCGTCCAGGACGAGGTAACACTGCGCCGCCCAGTCGGTGGCAGGATGGTGATGCGGGGGCAACTCGAACGGCTTTTGGAAGTCGGGCAGTTGCGGAACGTGGAGATCCAGGTGATGCCAACGGACCGTGAGGACCACGCGGGGCTGAGCGGCGGCTCCTTCCGACTGCTGGACCCCAAGAACGGCCACAAAGTGGCGCAAGCAGAGGGGGCGCTTTTCAGCCGTGTGACTGCGGAACGAAGGGACGTCCATATCCTTGAGGCCCGCTACGGGATCATCCGGGCACAGGCTCTCTCGCCACGTGAGTCACTGGCGTTCATCGAGAAACTGCTGGGAGAAACATGACGATCAAGCTCTCTGCCGACAGTTCCGCCGGGCTGGAGTGGTTCAAGAGCAGTTACAGCAGCACCGACGGCCCCGACTGCGTCGAGGTTGCGTCAACCATCGGCACGATCCACGTACGCGACTCGAAGAACAAGCAGGGCGCGCGTCTGGGCTTCGGCCCCCAGGGATGGGCAGCGTTCGTGGCGCATGTGCGCGAGGTGGGCTGAGCAGCACGGCGTGTGAGGTGTGGCCCCGGCGGACAACTCGTCGGGGCCACCGCTTCGTTTGAGTGAGGTCAAAAGAGGCTCGGCGGTTCCTCAGCAGGGGGCTTGAGGCGAGCCGTCTTCCTGACCATGGCCGGGACGCCCTTCTTGGGCTGCTTTGTGGCATGCAGGCCCGCGTCTACCTCGGCCTGGTAGCGGCGCTGGTTCTCTTCGAGGAGGCAGTCGAGGATCTCCTGGCGAACGACGGGGCCGATGGTGTAACGGAAGCCCTGGTGAGTGTCGTGAAATCCGTGGTCGAGGCCGCCCGGCTGGTCTAGGAGGCTATGCCAGCCGTAAGCACGGGCAACTTCTTCATCGATGGCCTTGTGAATCACACGGAGTTCAGTGACGTCTGGGTCCGTGCAGGTCTCGTCGTGGACGAGGTTATAGATACCAGTGACCCCGACCTGACGCCGCCCCATGACTGCGCGGCGGAATTCTTCCAATCTCCGACCAAGCGGTTCGACTTCGTCAAGCGATCCAGGCCGAGGGAAGGTCTCAAAACATTTCGGCACTTGATACCGCGGGTCGTTCTTCATGGCAGTTCCATGAGTCAATGCCCACCAATAATGAAGAGAGCTTGCAAGTACACCAAAAGTACCAAAATCAGAGAACGGGAGCACGACAACAGTATTCCCAAAGGTAGGCCCGACAGAAACCATTACAGGCGATAGGGTCTTGCTGGTCTCAGCAAATGCAATAACCTGACCCAGATGCCTAATTCTCCGGTACAACTCAGTCGCTGGACGTCCGAACTGCCACCAGTTCGGATTCCCTTCCTCTGAGGACCCTACCCGTTCGCCAGGAACCCGGTCCCTTACATGAGCGAACGCCTCAGCGTAGGCACTAGCTTGCTCCTCTGACCAGTCTTCGAAGTTAATAATCCATCTCCGCGACGAGAAGTCTGGGGTACCATTCAGATCACTTCCCGTGAGGTAGGACCTAACAACCCGATCATTCTTCTCGTTGGCGTGGATCAACTCTTCCCTACGAGAGCCATCCACGATAAATCCCTTAGCTGACGGCTTACTACCCTGGAGCCCATAATTCAAGTTCTCAGAAAGTTTCATCGGCTCCCAATTAACGCGAGTCGCCGAAGTAAATGACGTTGTAATCCCAGAGACCGGCACTCCATCAAGGATGCGTTGGCCACGATAATCGGCGTTCGCCAGATGGAACTCCACGATGTATACAGAGGCACTCCGACTCGGCCAAGGATGCTTTGGATTAGCGCAATACACCGTCCACCCTCGTTCGACCAAAAACCCGATGCCAACCTGTAGGCTCGCCCGATCTGTAACACTATGTGTAGTTACAAGTCCGACGATCCCATTTTGGTTCGAGATGTCAGCGGCGCGACGAACAAAGAAAGATGCCAGGTCCGCTCGGTCGGTTTCGAACCCAGCTAGCTGCGTTGCCAAGTACTTCCGATATGAAACACCCATGGGACCAGAGATCTTCGTCCCTCCGAGAAATGGAGGATTTCCCACCACAACATCGAACCCTCCACGCTCATCCCATACCTCCGGAAAAGTCAGCGGAAAGTGCATGGGTTCCCTGTTCAGCGCCCCTTCCGGCTGCCCAACAGCAAGCCACTGCTTTGCCAGAAACGCTGCACTGTGCAGCTCATCCGCCGCGACTTCCAGATTTTCGCCCGCATCCGCAACGTCGTGCGCAGCCTTCACTGCATCGAAGGAGAGCTGATCTTTTTCTTTATCACCCCTCATAGCCCCTGCCAATGCCGCACCGACCAAGAGATCCGCGAATGCGCTGGCCTGGCGAGTCTTTTCCCGAACCGATGTCAGCATTACCCGCTTACGACGCAATGCCTCCAAGTCCGTTCCCGCAATCTCCGCCAACTTCCTCCGCTCATCGGCGACTTCCCGCACCAGCCTCCGCACACCCCCCGTGAAGTCGATACCATCCCCATGAATCCGCCGCCCCCGCACCGGATCCAAATGCATGGCCTCCAACTGCTCCACAGACGTGATCCCGAGCAACGAGTCCCCCGCCACCAACCGGTCATCCAGGAACGTAAAAGGCCGCTCCGGGTCCATCGACACCAGCCACAGCGACAGCTTCGCCATCTCCACGGCCATCGGGTTGATGTCGACCCCGTACAGGCAGTGCTCGATAACCTGCCGCCGAGCCTCGACCATCACCGGGTCGGCCTCCGCGTCAACCGCCGAAGCGGACAATGACCCGGCCGCCTCCAGATATGCGATAGCCCGCGCGTCCTTCTCCCGAGCCCACGCCTCCACCAACGCATCCGCCAGGTACCGGCACGCAGCCACCAGAAACGCAGCCGAGCCCATCGCGATGTCCGCGACCTTCAGCTTCAGCAGCTCGCTCGACGACTTCGGCCGCCACTGCGAGCGGTCAGCCGTCGTCAGAGGCCCATGCTCGGCCTCGTACACCAGCGGCTCCAGCGCCCCGTCCGCGACCTTCTGCGCAAGGGACTTGGGCGTGTAGTGCGTGCCCGTGTTCTTCCGGAGCGCGGACTCCGTGACGTACAGCGCACCCGGTCGAATGACCACCGGCAGGTCCCGCAGATCACGCCGGATGATCCCGTAGAACGGCAGCAGCCGCTCCGTCAGCTCCGCGTCACCGCCCGTCGCCGCGAGAAGCTTCTTCCGCGCCGCCTCCCGCTCCGCAGCACCCAACGGCGCCAGCAACTTGGTGACCTTGGCCGCGCTCCCAAGCCCCGTGGTCTTGTTGTACTCCTCGGCCAGAAGCGCCCCCAGGTCCGCCGCATCCCGGACACCGGCTGCCTTCGCCTCAAGCCCGGACAGCAGCACCTCCGCCTCAAGCCCCGGCTTCCCCAGCAGCCCCACAATCGTGTCCTCGGCCCGCCGCCCCTGATACGAGAGCAGGCCCTCATACACGTAGCCGATCTGCTCGACGTCCAACGTCCGGAACGTCAGCTTCCGCCGCTCCCGCCTCCTGCCGGTGCCGATCGAGACATGCTGCACCGACTGGAGCATGTGAAGGACGGTGCGGTCGTCGATCGGCAGGGGCTCGCGCGGGTCGTCCTCGCTCGATCCGCGCCCCTCCAGCCAGGGGTAGGCGTTGGGGTCGAAAATCGAGCCGTCGTAGGCGTGCATGGTGAGTTTGGGGTGGTCCACTCCCTCGTACACCGCGTTGAAGAGGGCGATGAGCCGGTGCCAGCCGGCCCTCGTCTGTTCCAGGTCCTCCTCAGTCGTCTCCCTCGCTCGCCGCTCAAGCTCCTCCGCCAGTCGACTCGCCGAATACGCCTGCGCGTACAGCTCGTTGTCACTCGGCAGCAGGCCGCGCTCCTCGGCGAACAGCAGGAACACCACCCGCATCATGATGGCGACCGCGCCCCGGTAGACCTCCTGGGCGGGGACGTCGGCGAGGCCCCGGCCGCCCTTGGCGCGCTCGCTGATGTCGGCCCGGCCGATGGCCTCCACGAGGAGTTCGACGGCTTGACGGACCTGGACACCGAGGGCGTCCGTCACGTCCTCCTGGTTGTCCAGGGACTCCCTCAGCAGCGGGAGCAGCATCTCGTCGTCCTCGACTGAGAAGAAGCGACGCCTGTTCAAGAGCGACACGAAGGCTCGTACCACCACACGCTCGGCCTGTTCCGTCCAGGCCACCGTGTCGAAGACGGCCGACGTGGTGACGCCGCCGCGCGGTGCCCACACCAGCGCCCACCAGCGGCCGTCCGTCACCAGGCCAAGCTCCACACCGTGGTGACGGCACAGGTGTGCCATGCGGTCGATCGGGGTGGCCGACCAGGGCGAGCCCGGGATCCGGCGCGCCGGATGCTGGCCCACTGGAAGCGTCATGCCGAGCATCGACACGCCGGCCACCAGTGCGGCCGTATCGTCCTCATCGCCCTCCGTCTCAGGGTCCAGCAGCGCGAAGGTCGGTGCGACCCGCTCGTCGTGCTCCGGGACTTCCACGGCCAGGACACCCGCCAGTGCCTCGCCTTCCAGCAAAGCGTCGCCCCAGCCCAGGAGTTCCCGCAGAAGGAAACGGATCCACGCCTCCTGGCCCGCCTCCTGGTCGGGCAGCCAGACGCCGTGTTCGTACCGCAGTCGCCTACGCATCGGCTTGTCGATCGAATCGAGTTGCTGCCAGGTTTTCAGTAGCACGGGCAGCGTCAGGAACGGGCCCGACACGTCGACCAGGCTCAGCCAGTCCAGGTGCTGCTGCCTGCCGTCGGGCAGCGGTGCCCCGCTGCGGGCGCGTCCGCGGCCGTGGTTCGTACGGACGGTGGTGCTCACTTCACAGCCTCCCGGCGGGGTACGACAAAGACGACGGCGACGGGGAACAGCAGCGGTTTGGGCGAGGCGTAGCGCGCGGCGATCGAGGAGAACTCACGTTCCTTCTCGATCTCCAGGGCGTCGAGCCGCTTGGCCCAGTTCTCACGGTCGCGGCTCTGCTGCTCGGCCTCGTCGAAGGCGAGCTCCAGCTGGCCCTCCTCATCCTCATCGTCCGGTTTGCCGATGGCGGCGCGCAGCGAGGCACGGAAGGCGTCGATGTTGGCGGCGATACGCTCCGTCTCCTCACGGCGACGATTCTCGAGGCGGCCCTCCAGCGCGGTCTGACGGTTGCGGGCACGCCATTCGAGGGAGGAGACCAGGCTTTCGCTCACGTGGGGCCAGGAATCAGCGAGACGGCGTTCAAGGAGCGTGGACGCCTTGGTGGAGTCGGCGAGCGAGTTGTCGAGGATCTCGCGCAACGTGGTGATCTTTTCGAGGCGGTTGAAGCGGACCGAGCCGCCCGGCGTCTCGCCGTCGCGGAGCCAACCGCCTGCCTGGAGAACCTCTTCGTGGAGGCGTACGCCGTCCGCCCCGACGAGAACGAAGCGGGCGAAGGCTCCTACGAGGGTGGTCTCCAGCTCCGGGTGGTCGCTGACAACGGCTGCCACCCGGGCGAGACCCGTCTGGTCCTTGTTCCACACGGCCGCCCGAAGCAGGCGTGCGGACATGCTGACCAAAGGATGGCCGAGGTGGGCGAGGACCACGTCGTCGCGGCCCTTGGCGCCTTTCGCGTCGAAGGTGACGGGGCGCTGGATCTCCGGGCGCAGCTTGTCCGCGAGGCCCTGGCCGGCGCGCTCCCAGGAATCGGTGAGCGTGGGGACCTCGTAGAAGCCCGGCGTGAACTCGCGTTCGTCGATGACCGGCGTGATGTCCTGCTGGCGTGCGAGCGCCAGGGCCGTCGAGACGACTCGGGCGACCCTGGGCGGTGTGATGCCGAGGGTGCTCACGGTGGTGTCGACCTGGTCCTTCAGTCGCTGCGCCTGTGCTTGGACGTCGCGCTCGGCGGCCACGTTGCCACCGCGTTTGGCCTTGCGGCCCGCGTACGCCTCGGCCCGCTCGACGTCGAAGTCGGCGCCGAGGTCACCGGTCATCCTGCGCTGCACGGCGTCGGCGAGGACGGCGTTGACCTTGCCGAGGTCCTCTTCCATGCGCGTCACCTTCTTGGCGACGCGGGCGAGGAATTCGAGGTCGGCCTCGTAGGTGTCGGCTGCCTTCTCGTAGCCGCTGCCGATGAAGTGGACGATCTCGGGGGCGGTGCGCTGGCCGTAGCGGTCGATGCGGCCGATGCGCTGTTCCAGCTTGTTGGGGTTGAACGGGATGTCGTAGTTGACCAGGCGGTGGCAGTGCCGCTGTAGGTCGATGCCTTCGCTTGCCGCGTCCGTGGCGAGCAGGATGCGTACGTCGTTCTCGGCGGGCTCCGCCTGGAAGGCGAGGCGCAGCTGTTCGCGGTCCTCGGTGTTCATGCCGCCGTGGAGCAGGGCCACACGGTCGCCGCCCAGGCCGTGGTCGCGCAGCAGGTTCTGGAGCCAGATCTGGGTGTCGCGATACTCGGTGAAGATCACGACGCGCTCGTTTAGCCAGTGCTTGCCGTCGGCGGTCAGGCACTGGGCCTTGACGTAGGCGATGAGTTCCCGGGCTTTTGAGTCGGCCTGCGCTTGGTGGCGTTGCGCCCACTCCTGCATCTGCTCCAGTAGACCGGCTTCGTCATCGTCCGTGCTCGGCTGGAGCGTCGTGGCGCGGGCGATGGCGTCGTCCTCGGCTTCGGCGAGCGGTTCGTCGTCGTAGTCCGCGTAGTCGTCGAAGAAGGTCTCCTGCCAGTCCTCGATCTCCTCGGCCGCCTGCTGCTTCTTCGTGCGGAGCGTGTCCAGGTAGACGGCGATGGTGCGGGCGAAGGCGTCCGGGGACGAGAACAGCCGCTTCTTCAGGAGCAGGGTGACCAGGTCGGCGGCCTTGCGTCCGCCCTTGTAGCGGGTGCCGAGCTTGGCGCGGCGCAGCTGGGCGTACTGCTTGAGGAGGCCGTGGATGCGGCGTTCGTCCTCGGTGTACTCGACGGGCAGGGCCAGCGTCGTGCGCTCCAGGAACCGGCGGGTGCCGTCCGGCTCGCGGATGTCGGTCTTGAGGCGGCGTACGACCGTGTCCTTGACCGCCGCCGGGTCGGGCTCGACGCCGCGGGCGAAACGCTGGCTGTCGATGATCTCCAGGAGGGCCGTGTACGACTGCTGGTAGCCGTTGTGCGGGGTGGCCGACAGGAAAAGCCGGTGCTCGAAGTGCGGCGCGAGGCGGCGGATCAGTTTGGTCTGCTGGGAGTCGACCGGGTAGAGCTGCTTGGGCGCGGAGGGCGCGACATGGTGCGCCTCGTCGAGGATGAGCAGGTCGAAGACACGCTTCGTGGGGGTGGTCGCGTCGGTGTCCTCGACAGGCAGGACCTCGGCGAGTAGGCGCTGCGCCTTGGGGCCGCGCAACCAGGGCAGGCTGACAATGCACTGCGGGTAGATGTTGAAGGGGTTGGCCGCGCTGCCGTGGCTGCGGCGCACTTCGGCGCTGCGCTCAGAGTCGATAACCGTGAAGTCGAGGCCGAACTTCTCGGCCATCTCGTCCCGCCATTTCACGGTCAGGCCGGCCGGGCAGACGATCATGATCTTGTGGGCGCGGTTGCGCAGGATGAGCTCCAGGGCGACCAGACCCGCCTCGATGGTCTTGCCGAGGCCGACGTCGTCGGCGAGGAGCAGGTTCACCCGTGGTGCGGCGACGGCGCGGGAGACGGGTTCCAGTTGGTACGGCTCCACGGCGACTCCGGAGCGGAACGGTGCCTGGAGCGTGCGTACGTCCGCGGAGGTCACCGCCGACCAGCGGACCGCGTCGAGGAAGGCGGCGAGGCGCTCGGGAGGGTCGAAGCCGCTCGCGGTCACATCGGGCAGGGATCCGGTCGGCAGCCTGCGCCGTCCTGGCTCGACCTCCCAGATGACCGAGAGTGTGTCGTTGTAGCGGCCGTCCTCGACGCTGTTGAGGGTGACCAGCGTGGTGCCTCGGCGGACGCCGTCGTCCGTCTCCTCCGACTCACCGAGATCCACGTCGGCCACCACCCAGCGCTGGCCCCGCACCTCGACCAGGTCGCTGATCTCGGGGACCGCCGTCGGGTCCTGGGCGTCGCCACGGCGACGGACCGCCCGCTGCGCCACTCCCGCCAGGTCGGTGGTCGACGATGTCGTCATCGGCTCTCCGCGCTCCTCACACCGCCCCGGCCTGATACCTGGTACCGCCTTGGCCGGGGCGAATCCCGTCAAACACAGCAATTCAAACACGCACCCCGAGAGGGCCCGACCGCCCCGGCCCTGCCCCACCTGGCGCGGGCAACTCCTGCACCTACTGTGTCACCGGCTCACACAGGTGGTATAGATCTCGTCACAGCACGTCGAAGTCGGTCAGATTGGTCAGCTCGTGGTAGTTGCCGCGCCGGGTGAGGTCGCCTTCGATCTTCAGGTCGCGCCGGCTGCGGTGGGCGTCGGTGGCACGGTCGTAGTCCTCCTCCGTGAGGTGGAGGTGGATCTGGCGCTGCTGGCCGACCAGATCGCCGTTCTCCTTCATCAGTCGGCCCTCCACGGTGACCTCACCGGGCCCGAAGTTCGCGACACGCTTGAGTTTGGTGGGACGGCCCACGATGGTGACGCCCCGGTCCGGCTCCTGGCGACGCAGGTCCTGTGCACCTTCCCGCAGGACGGACACGAGACGTTGGGAGAACTCGGTGAGTGAACTCTCGTACGGCACGGGCCATCGTGGGGACCAGGCGAAGGCGAGGGAGAAGCCGTGCCCCTGGCGATTTCCGGGTCCTGTCTGCGGGTTACGGCTGTCCTGTCCGCCGATTCCGGCCAGGGCCTCGCACAGGTCGGCGGAGATGCCCTGCTCCACGGCCTCCGAGAAGGGGGCCGAGTCATCCGCCACTGTCGCTCGCTCGGCCGCCGTATGCGCCGCTGTCACCGCCTCGTACATTCTGCGCGACACCTGGCGGGCGAACGGTTCCGGAGCCACATCCAGTTCGGGGACGTCCTCGAAGAGCGACCCCGCCGATGACGGCTCCGGCAGTGGAACCTGGACCGTGAAGACGTAGCTCCCCGGCGCGCTGGGGCCGAACCGCGCACTGTCCACGAAGTCCTTCGCCCGCTGTGGCTTGCGCCTCGGCTGGACGAGGCGGTGCTCCTCCGCGACGGTGTCGCAGGCCGCGGCCATCAGCAGATCCCGGGCACTGGTCACGGCCAGCACGCCGTCCTGTACCGGGATCGTGCCCGACGGTGTGCGGGGCATGGTCCTGATGTACTGCACGTCAAGGCCGGTCAGCGTCAGATCCTGGTGGACCACCGAAGGCGGACGCCCCTCCATGGCGGACAGCGCACCGATCAGGTCTGCCATCCGGTCCGGGTAATCGGTGAGTTCACTATCCAGGGGCAGGAGCACGCGGTGGCGCTGTCCTCCCCATTCCAGTTCCCAGCGGCGGCTGTAGCGAATTCGGCTGCCCGGTTTCCATCCTCTGCTGCGTAAGTAGTGCGCCACATCGTGCGGGCGCAGGCGCGCCAGCTCGTGCTCGGGAACTCCAACTGCTGTCATGGCAAGGGCACCTCCTCGCACGCACGGTCGAAGAATTCGTGCAGAACATCGACTGTGAGCAGATTGTCGCGCGGCACAGTGACATTGAGGCTCTTCTGGCCCTGCTGGACCGGCATGGAGTGGTGTTCCAGGGACAGCCAGTACGCCGAGTGATGCAGGACAAGGGACCGCTCGTCCAGCCGGATGTACTTCTGCGGATCGGCGGGCACGACCACCATCACCAGGTAGCACGGAACCTGCCTGCGGCCCCGCAACCTCTTGAACTGCTCGATCGGCAAGGAGATCTTGAAGCCGGAGTCGGCCGGGGTGAGTTCGCCGATCCGACGCGACTTCACCTGGAGGGCGATCTGGACGTCCAGTTCCGGCGACTCGTGGTCCCGGCCGAGGATGAGGTCCTTGCCGATGTCCGGGTAGGGCACGGCCACTTGAAAGCCGGCCGCCGCGGCTATGGCCGCCACGAACGTCTCCCCGTACCAGCCCTGGTGGTTGTTGAGCTCCATGCGCCCCCGCGCTCCGGTAGCAGGCCACCCGTCACGCGCCCACGCCCGGAGTGACACACCGTTCACTGTCCGCGCAGGTTACTCGAGCAATGATCTTCAAGTAAGGCCGAGTTCCAGCCAGCAACCGGTTTCAGAACACTGCGGATCAGTCGTCTGCCGACACGGGCCGACGGGCTTCCGACAAGGCGACCGTATGCACGAACCATTCCAGAACCACACAGATCTCCTCGCTGTGGCCAGCGAAGACCTCCACCGGGAAGGACGGACGAAGGTCGAGCTTCGCCTCGGCGAGATCGATGCCATCGATCTTGTTCAGCCTGGTCATCAGCTCGCGTCGAAGGGGCTCGTCGTCGAAGGGCGGCCGTAGCTTCAGGTGCTGGAAGACGGCCTCGACCGTACCCGTGACCGGATAGATCGCCAGCGGCCACAGCTTCCGCGATTCCAGTGCACCGCCGACATCGAGATTCGGGAAGCAGCTTGTCTCGCTTGCCTTGCCGTACGCGCGGTAGCCGCCCTGCTGCTCCCAGAACCGCAGTGCGCCCAGCACCCCCTCGACGGTCTCCGGTGTCTGGTTGTCACGCAGTTGCGCTTCGAAGCGGGCAGCGGCCGTCTGCTGTTCGTCATCCGGATCGTGAGTCGGCGAGATCTCGTCGGAGACCTCCTTGCCGAGGAGGGTGGCCAGGTCCCCGCTGGTTAGCCGATGGGAGCGGCGGGCTCGGCGGGAGGTGTCGAAAGGGACGCCCTCCGCTTCCAGAAGGGTCTGCGGGTCACCCGGATGCTCATCGCCGGTCCAGTGCAAGCCCTCGGAGACACGGCCATCGGCTGTCAGCACCCGGTAGGCGCCGTGCAGTCCCGGCTTGGACGCCAAGTGGCTGCCGACCCCGACAGCGTGCGTACCGATCAGCGCGGCGACATCTCCATACGTTGTCCACGTCCCCGCCGGCATGGCCAGGAGTGCGGCCCGCAGCTCCTTCCAGCCCGCCCACTCGTCGTGGGCATGGACCATTCCTTCGACAGGGCCGGGCCACAACCGCACCGCCCGCTCGGTCAGTTCATCGGCCCGCGCGAGGATTTCCTTCCTGCCCCACCTCTCCTGTGCCGCGATCCCCTGGTTCATACGAAGGGCACTGGAATCTAGGATTTCCTGCTTGCGACGGAAGGGATGGTTCGAAAGCCGTGCGTTGTCCGCGGAGAGTGTGAGATTGCCCAGCGTGTGGACGAGCAGCGCATGCAGTTCGTCCGAGCTCTCGTCGTCCTCGGCCTCCTCGGCCAGCAGGTCGAACCATTGCTGTGCGGGGCTCTGGGGCAGCACATGCTCCACGGTGAGTTTCGCCTTGGCATAGTCGACCGGCTCGCTCGAGCGGTAGCTCTCCTCCAGCCTGCGCAGCACTTGGAACCGCTGATTGCTGCGGCCGGTCTTGTAGAAGGGCCGGTCACGGATCGCCTCACGGACGGCCTCGTCTCCCGGCCATACACGCGCCCCCGTCTTGTTCCTCGACAGGAACCGGCGGACGGCTTCTGCCGGGGAGCCGTCCTTCTCCAGCTCTTTCGGAAGCTCCATGAAGACCCGATTGCTGCCGGTTGTGGAGAGCCCGGCGAACAGGCGCCGGACCATATAGCTCTCGGCGTACGCCAGCGCCGTTGCCGCCTCGTGCGCGGTGGCCTGTCCGGTGTCGACCAGGTCGAGCAGGTGGAGGGCCAGAGGGTAGTGGGTCTGACCACCCCACCGGGTCAGTCGCTCCAGCGCTTCACGCAACTCCGGGTCCCCCTCAAGCCCGGGCTCCAAGATCCGCCTCAGCCGTCCGGCCCGCTGGGCAAGCGCTTCGATCTCGGCCTGAAGCGCCGACTCGTCTCCGCTCAGCGGCTCCAGGCGCTTCTTCTGGTCACGGTAGATCTCGCTCTGTTTGGCCCGGCTGTTGCCACCCACGACCAGGTCGAGCCAGACAAGCAGTTCGAGGTTCTCCGGGCCGAGCTGTTCCTGCATGGGCAGCCAGAGATTGCGGTACACCGACTCGCCACGGGTCGGCAGATACATGAAGAGGTAGTTGCGGAGCAGATCGCTCTGGCTCAGACCCACGCCGGTGTTGTTAATCGACTCGAAGATCCGGTAGACGTTGTCGCCCTCGGCAGCGGTGATCTCAACGATGGACAGCAGGCTACTCAACACCGTCTCCACGGCGTCCGTCCACACCTCGCCACCGCTCTCCTCACCCGCGGCAAGGGCGCCCAGGAAGAACCGGTAGGCGGCACCGACGTTTCCAGGTCCTCCGGCCTTCGGCGATGACTCGATACAGGCAGTGAAGGCATCCCGGTCCGCCTGAGTCGGCAGCAGGCGGTAGTGGTCCTCGCCATCCCGATAGCTGTTGACCAGC
Organism: Streptomyces sp. NPDC046862; assembly: GCF_040704615.1. Lineage (NCBI taxonomy): Bacteria > Bacillati > Actinomycetota > Actinomycetes > Kitasatosporales > Streptomycetaceae > Streptomyces > Streptomyces sp. NPDC046862. The sequence goes on from NZ_JBEYXP010000032.1 coordinate 79,088, forward strand.
AGGAGATCGTGGATACGAGCGGCCTTCTTGTCCACCCCCCGCTCCCGATGGCGATCCCGCAACGCCGTGAAGGCGAGCATCAGCGTGGTGAGCCGCTGCTGACCGTCGACAACAAGCCAGCGCTGCATGCCACCTGCGGTGATCCGCCCCGGAGCCAGGACCACGGAGCCCAGGAAGTGAGCGGTCGGCGGCCTGCCCTCCACCTGGTCCTCGACCAGTTCCAGTACGTCATCCCACAGCTGTTGCAGTTCGTCCCGCTGCCAGCTGTAGGTGCGCTGGTAAAGCGGAACCTGGAACTGCTTCTCGCCCTGCACAAGTTTGCTGAACGTGGTTTCCTGAGCGTGCACGCGCCTGTTCTCCCCCAACGTGTACCGGACCCAATCACCATACTTGCCGAAACGGGTACGGTGATCAGGAGAACTGACGGACGGCACAGGCGGGGGCGCTGATGGCGACGCTGGGAATCCACAAGGACTTCCTGCTGGAGTTCGCCAAGTTGGAAAAGCCGGTCCAGAAGCGAGTCCACGAAGTGTTCGACAAGTTCCGGGAGCACCGCCACGCGGGACTGCATCTCGAGAAGCTCGAGAAGGCGCGCGACCCTCGCATCCGGACCATCCGCATCAACCAGTTCATGCGCGGTGTCGTCCTCGCTCCCGAGTCGGGGGACAGCTTCCTGCTGCTCAAGGTCATGCCGCACGACGACGCCATCGCGTGGGCCGTCAAGCACCGTGCCACCATCAATTCGGCGACGCACGGCATCGAACTGCGCAACGACGTGGCCCTGGAGCGCGCGACCGCCGGCGTGCAGCACCTCGCGTCGGCGGACACCGAACGCCTCTTCAAACACGTCAGCGACAAGGACCTGACCCGGCTGGGGATCGACGCCGACCTCCTGCCTCTCGTAAGGCATCTCGGCACTGAGGCCCATCTCGACGCGCTCCGGAAAATCCTTCCCGAGCAACAACACGACGTACTGGCCGGCCTCGCCGCCGGACTGGAGCCGGAGGACGTATGGCGAGAGGTGGTCCTGGTTCAACTGGAGCATGCCTCGCCAAGCGTCTCCCAACAGATCAGTGTCGTTGCGGGTGGTGACGAGCCGGCCTCATCAACGGCCCACGACGAGCTGTCCCTTGCCATGGCCCGCTCCCAGGGGAGGATCGCACTTGTCTCGGGGCCCGACGAGCTAATGGAGATCCTGGCCAAACCCTTCGATGCATGGCGGGTTTTCCTGCACCCGAGCCAGCGGCGCGTAGCCTACCGGCCCACGTACAACGGGCCCGCTCGTGTGACCGGCGGTCCGGGCACAGGAAAGACAGTGGTTGCCCTGCACCGTGCGCTGCATCTGGCACGGAGGTTGCCGAGTGACGCCGCGGACGAGTCGATCCTGCTGACCACGTACACCCGGGATCTCGCCGCCGACCTCCGGAACAACCTGGAACTACTGATTCCCGACGCGCAGCTGCGGGGGAAGATCCGCGTCATTAATGTGGACGCGCTGGCCAACGAAATCGTGCGGGCCGCCCACAAAGCCCCGTTGAAGATCGTCGCTGGCCAGAAGGAGATCACCGCGCGCTGGGCACGCATCGCCCGCCGACTCGGTGTCGACTTCACCGATGTCTTCCTCGACCAGGAGTGGCGGCACGTCGTTCTCGCGCAGGATCTCCGCTCCCCCGAGGCATATCTCAAAGCGTCGCGTGCCGGCCGCGGGGCCGCCCTCAGTCCCCTGAAGCGCGCCCAGGTATGGCGTGCGGTCGAAGCCTTCCGCAATGAACTGCGCCAGGCCGACGAGTGGACCTTTCTCCAAGTGTGCGCGGAGGCTGCCCGTCTCCTCGATGAGCAGGACGACATACCTCCCTACCGGCATGTGGTGATCGACGAAGCGCAGGATCTTCACCCCGCGCAGTGGCGGCTCCTGCGAGCCCTGGTCTCCCCCGGACCCGATGATCTGTTCATCGCGGGTGACACCCATCAGCGAATCTACGGAAACAGGGTGTCGCTGCGCAGTCTCGGGGTCTCAGTAACCGGGCGCTCAACCCGTCTGCGCATCAACTACCGCACCACACAGGAGATCCTGGCCTGGTCCACGGCCCTCCTCACCGGAGAGCGGGTCGACGACATGGATGGCGGGAACGAGGACCTCATCGGATACCGGTCCACTCTGCACGGCGCACAACCACAGACGAGCGGTGCCGACAGCAAGCCCGAGGAGATCGCGGGTGTGGTGGCCCAGATCACCGGGTGGGTGGAAACCGGCGTGGCGCCGCGCGACATCGGCGTCGCCGTGCGCTTCATCCAGCTGGGCAAGGACATCGCACAGGCTCTGGGGCAAGCCGGGCTGCCGGCCACTGTTCTCGGCACGTCGACAGCGGCGGGTGACGGTGTCCGTATCGGGACGATGCATCGTATGAAAGGGCTGGAATTCCGTTGCATGGCTGTGGCCGGTGTGAACGACGGAACAGTCCCCCTGCGCAGCGCAGTCACTGCGGAAGAGATCGACCCCCAGCAGCACCGTGAGGACCTGCTGGGCGAACTGAGTCTGCTGTTCGTTGCCTGCACCCGGGCCCGCGAGGCGCTGCGCGTCTCCTGGCACGGCAGCAGCAGTCCTTTTCTTTCCGCGGTCAGCGCCGGGTAACTGCCCATTGCTTCATGCGAGAGGGTGGTCCTGCGTGGAGGACCACCCCCAAGCTCACACGAACAGAGGAAGTTCGTTACCCCTGCGCGCCCGCCAGGCACGAGCTCTCGGGCTCAGCCCTCGTCCTCCGCCAGCCGCAGCGAGATGCTGTTGATGCAGTACCGCTGGTCGGTCGGCGTCGCGTACCCCTCGCCCTCGAAGACGTGCCCGAGATGCGACCCGCAGCGGGCGCACCGGACCTCCGTGCGCACCATGCCGTGGGAGCGGTCCTCCAGCACTTCCACGGCGTCCGAGTCCTTCGGGTCGTAGAAGCTCGGCCAGCCGCAGTGGGAGGCGAACTTGGTCTCCGAGGTGAACAGTTCGGCGCCGCAGGCCCGGCAGGAGTAGACGCCCTTGGCCTTGGTGTCGGTGTACTCACCGGTGAAGGCGGGCTCCGTGCCGGCCTGGCGCAGGACCGCGTACTCCGCCGGGGTCAGCTCGGCGCGCCACTGCTCGTCCGGCTTCTCGATGTCGTACGACATGAAGCTCAACCCCTCACTTCGACAGGTGGTCCAGGATCAGCGGGCCCAGGTCCGTGACGTCACCCGCGCCCATGGTGAGAACGAGATCACCCGCCTTCGCCATTCCCGCGACCACCGACGGCGCCGCGTCCTTGTCGTGGACGGCCGTGACGTCCGCGCCCGCGGCCCGCGCCGCGTCGATGATCAGTTCGCTGGTGACGCCGGGGATCGGGTCCTCGCGGGCCGGGTAGATGTCGAGGACGACCGAGGCGTCCGCCAGGGCCAGGGACTGGCCCATCTCCTTGCCCAGCTCCTGGGTGCGGGAGAACAGATGGGGCTGGAACAGCACCAGGATGCGGGCCTCGCCGGCGGCGCCGCGCATCGCCTCCAGGTCCGCCGTCATCTCCGTGGGGTGGTGGGCGTAGGAGTCGATGACCTGCACGCCCGCGGCCTCGCCCTTCAGCTGGAGGCGGCGCTTGACGCCCGTGTACGCGGCCAGGGCCGGGGCGAGCTCCGCGGCCGGGACGCCGAGGGCCGCGCCCGCCGCCAGCGCGGCCACCGCGTTGAGTGCGTAGTGGCGCCCGGGGACCGAGACCGCGAAGGTGAGCTCCACGCCGTCCAGGACCGCGGTGACCTGGCTCTTCAGCCCCTGCGGGACGATCGACAGGACGCGTACGTCGGCGTCCTCGGCCTCCCCGTACGTCACCGTCCTCACCGTGCCGGCCAGCCGCCGCGTCAGCTCCCGCGCGCCCTCGTGGTCCGCGGAGATCACCAGCGTGCCGCCGGGGACGATCCGGCCCGCGAACGTCTCGAAGGACTCGTAGATCTCGTCCATGGAGGCGTAGTTGGCGTGGTGGTCGAGCTCGACGTTGAGGACGATGGCGACCTCGGGTGCGTACTTGTGGAAGCTGCGGTCCGATTCGTCCGCCTCGGCGACGAAGATCTCGCCGTCGCCGTGCAGGGCGTTGGAGCCGGGGGCGTCGAGGTCGCCGCCGATCGCGTACGACGGCCGAAGGCCCAGCTCCCGCAGCGACACGGCGAGCATCGAGGTCGTGGTGGTCTTGCCGTGGGTGCCCGCGACCGCGATCGGACGCAGGCCCTCCATCAGAGCGGCCAGCGCGTCCGAGCGGTGGACCACGGGGATGCCGAGCTCTGCCGCGCGGGCCAGCTCCGGGTTGTCGGCGCGGATCGCCGAGGACACGACCACACAGCTCGCGTCGTCCGCCAGGTGCTCCGCCGCGTGCCCGATGTGCACCGTGGCGCCCAGCGCACGCAGTGCCTCGGCGGTCGCGGACTCCTTGGCGTCACTGCCCGCGACCTTCGCCCCGCGCTGCGCGAGGATCTTCGCGATCCCCGACATCCCGGCCCCGCCGATCCCGATGAAGTGCGGCCGGCCCATGGCGGAGGGAAGTCCGGGTGCCATGCGTGTTTCTCCCAAGGGTGCGTACGGTGATCAGGACGCCCTGCGGTGAGGGTCACCCCCAGCCTATTGCGTAGGCAATGGCGCATTGACCCGCCCAGGGCCACCCCCATCCACCTCAGGGGCGCGGGGAACTGCGCGACCAGCCACAACAAACCCGCACCCGACAACCAACAAGCACCCCAACGGCGCCCACCGCCCAACCCAAGCGGAGCGGCTACGCCTTACTGTGCGAGAACAGCTTCAGCACCGGCACCCCCACCTTGTGCCGCGCCCGAGACGCCCAGTCCCGATGGAAGAACTCCTCCACGTAGTGGGGATCGGTCAGCACGATGACCTCATCCGCCCGCACCTCGTCCACCAGCGACTTCAGCGCGTCCAGCGGATGATCCTCGATCAACCGCCCCTCCGCCCCCTGCCCCGCCCCACGCAGGGCCTGCAAGGACACCTCCAGGGCCCGCTCCCCGGGCTCCCGCGCCTCCTCCCCCTCGGGGGTCTCACGCTCACGGGTGGCCTCGTCCAGCTCGCCCAGGGCGAGGTCGTCGACGGCCCGCAGCAGGCGGTCCGCCTGGTCGCCGCGGGGCTGGAGCAGCACGTGGAACGAGACGGCCTCGTCGCCGTGCAGGGTGGTGACGAACTCCACGTCGGCGGACGTCAGGGCCTTCTCGATCATCAAAACGCTCGTGAACACGGCAGGCGCCCTTCTCCTTCTGTGACGAGGACCGGGAGTTCCAGTGTGCCCAGCGGAACCGAAACAGAACGGCACGTCGCACGCTCAGTCCCGGCCGCGGCCCTTCAGGTTCGACGGTAACGACTGAACAGGAACCCGGCCTCCTCCAGGAGGGACACGAGTTCGAAGCGCTTGGGTACGGCGACGGAGGGGCCCCCGGCGATGCGCTGCGCGTCCCCGGCCGTCAGCATCGGGGCGACCGTGAGACACATCTCGTCCAGTACGCCCGCCGCCACCAGCTGGCCCAGCAGACGCGGGCCGCCCTCGGTGAGCAGCCGGGTGTGCCCCAGGTCGGCGAGGGCGCGGACGGCCCGGGCGGGCTCCACCCCCATGCCGTCCCCGGCGATCACGACCCGGACGCCGGCCTTCTCGGCGGTGGCCACCCGGTCGGGTGCCGCCGCGGCGCCGGTCAGCAGGAGCGTGGGGACCAGGGGCGAGGCGAAGAGGGGAAGCGAGAAGTCGAGGTCCAGGCTCGCGCTCACCACGGCGACGGCGGGCGCGGGGCCCTGTCCGGCGGCCTCCCTGCGCGCCGCGAAGGCCTCGCGTGCGCGCGCCGGACGGTAACCCTCCTGGCGCACGGTCTCGGCGCCCACGAGCACCACGTCCGCGAGCCCCCGCAGCGTGCCGAAGATCCGCATGTCGGCCGCGGTGGAGATGGGCTGGGAGCGGCCGTCGTGCTGGGCGGCCCCGTCGAGGGTGGAGACCATGTTGGCGCGCAGCCAGGCCTCGGGGGCACCCCCGGACGCCGGCGGGTAGGCGTACGCCTCGGCCAGTTCGTCGAGGCTCCACTCATGCTCGGCGGACGCGCCTGGGAGCCGTCGGATCGCTGTCTCTTCGGTCACAGGGAACAGGCGTCGCATGTCGTGCAGTGTGGCACGGCCCTTAGACTCGGTAACCGTGTCGTCGTCGCCCTCCACCACCGTGTCCGGAACCGATCGCATACCCGAAGCGGTCCCAGTGTCCCTGTGCGCCCGCGAGCCGCACGTCCCCGCGGACCGGCTGGTCGCCGAGATGGTGCCGCCGCCCCGGTTCGACTCGGTGCGCTTCGACACGTACATCCCGGACCCGCACCAGCCCAGCCAGACGGAGGCCGTCCGGGTGCTGAGCGGCTTCGCGGCGGGGCTCGGCGGCGCGCCCGCGGGCGGCTCGGGCGGCAGGCGCGGTTTCTTCGGCTTCGGCAAGCCGCGGAAGAAGATCCCCACCGGCCCGCGCGGTGTCTACCTCGACGGCGGCTACGGCGTCGGCAAGACCCACCTGCTGGCCTCCCTCTGGCACGCGACCCCGGCCGAGCCCGAGCTGAAGGCCTTCGGCACGTTCGTGGAGCTGACGAACCTGGTCGGCGCGCTCGGTTTCCAGAAGACGGTCCAGACCCTGTCCGGACACCGTCTGCTGTGCATCGACGAGTTCGAGCTGGACGACCCCGGCGACACCGTCCTGGTCTCGACCCTGCTCGGCAAGCTCGTCGACGCGGGTGTCGCGCTCGCCGCCACGTCGAACACCCTGCCGGGCAAGCTCGGTGAGGGCCGGTTCGCGGCGGCCGACTTCCTGCGCGAGATCCAGGGGCTGTCCGCGCACTTCCGCGCCCTGCGCATCGACGGCGAGGACTACCGCCACCGCGGGCTGCCCGAGGCCCCGGCGCCGTACTCCGAGGAGCAGGTCACCAAGGCCGCGTACGCCACCGGGGGCGCCTCGCTCGACGAGTTCCCGCAGCTCCTCGACCACCTGGCGCGCGTCCACCCGAGCCGTTACGGCGCCCTCACGGACGACCTGAAGGCCGTGTGCCTCACCGGTGTGCAGCCCGTTCCGGACCAGTCGACCGCCCTGCGGCTCGTCGTGCTCGCCGACCGGCTGTACGACCGCGAGGTGCCGGTCCTCGCCTCGGGGCTGCCGTTCGACCAGCTGTTCAGCGAGGAGATGCTGAACGGCGGCTACCGCAAGAAGTACTTCCGGGCCATCTCCCGCCTGACCGCGCTCGCCCGCGACGCCAAGGGGCTCGTCGAGCACTGAGCGGGCGGCCGGACACGGGACCGCCATACGCCAGGCCGCCGTGCGCCAGACCCCCGTACGCGGGATCGTCACGCGCGGGACGGTCGCGTCCCCCATCGCCCCGCGCGGGCTCCGTCACACGCTGAACCAGGCGCACAGCCTCACGCGCCCACCGAACACCACACCAGGCCGCACCCCGCCGCACCCGGCCACCCCCGGCCAAACCGCACAGGCCACCCCCGGCCACGCCACGCCCTGCCGCACGCCACGCCGAGGGCGCGTACGCACTGAACTCCAGCAGGTCAAGGGCCAGTTCCAGCCAACGCTGCCTTGCTTTTCAGGCTCTCTTCAGCATGAAACGTTAAGTTAACCCTGCAAACAACTTTGCCGGGTTAACGTTCTTCTTGACCCGCCGTTGACCATCTGTTGACGCGCCGAAAAGACCGCCAGCTATCGAGGGGAGGCACATGTTGCAAGGTAAGACGGCTCGAACCGTGGTTGTGCTCCTCGCAGCCGTCCTGCTGTGCCTCCCTTTCTTCACACCCATGGCGTCCTTCGCATCCGCGCACATCGCCCGCGACACCAAGGTCAACGCCGCGCCCGGAAAGGTACTCACGGGTAAGGCTCTGCGCGACGAGGTCGTCACCCACCGCAAGTGCGACCACGAGGGGGACCCGATCGTCCCCCTGCCCAGGAACGACCGGCATCGCACGGCCGACTCGGTGCCCCAGGCACCCGAGCGTCCGCTGCTGGAGGCGGATCCGGCGTCCGCTCACGAGCCCGTCGCCCGCACCACGCCTCACCACGGGGCGGCGAGATCACGGACGGCCCACACCCCGGCCGCACTCCAGGTCTTCCGCTGCTGAGCAGCAGAGTCCTTTCCCCCCACACTCTGTCTTGTCCACCCCGACGCGCCACCATGACGCGCCAGGAGGAGTCACTCACCATGCAGCCCCTCATCGACAACGCCCGTACGTTCGGACAGCGCCCTGAGGAGTTCGCCGGGCTGGCCGACGGCCAGTCCCCCCAAGTCCTGTTCGTCACGTGCTCGGACTCCCGGGTCGTCCCCGCCCTGATCACGGGCGCCCGGCCCGGCGAGCTCTTCGAACTGCGCACCGCGGGCAACGTCGTGCCCGCGTACGCCTCCGACCGCTGCACCGGCGAGGCGGCCACCATCGAGTACGCCGTGGAGGTCCTCGGCGTGCAGGACATCGTGGTCTGCGGTCACTCGCACTGCGGTGCGATCGGCGCGCTGGTGCGCGGCGACGACCTGACGGCCGTACCCGCCGTACAGGAGTGGCTCGCGCACGCCGCGGACGAGCCCAAGTGCGACGACCCGTCGGACCCCACGGTCGCGGACGCCGTGCAGAACCACGTCCTGGCGCAGCTGCTGCGGCTGCGCTCCTACCCGTGCATCGAACAGCGTCTGACGGCGGGTCGGCTCCGCCTGCGGGGCTGGTACTACGAAGTGCACACCGGGGCCGTGCGCGAACACCGCGCGGACACCGACTCGTTCGAGTCTCTGTGAGCGGGGGAACGACCGTGCTGACCAAGTTCCCTTACCTGAGGCAGGACTTCGCCGCCTCGCTCGTCGTGTTCCTCGTCGCCCTCCCGCTGTGCGTGGGCGTCGCCGTCGCCTCCGGGGTCCCGGCAGAGCTCGGACTTGTCACCGGCATCGTGGGCGGCCTGGTCACCGGCTTCTTGCGAGGCAGCAGCCTCCAGGTGTCCGGGCCGGCCGCCGGAATGACCGTGCTGGTCTTCGAGGCGGTCAACGAGTTCGGGCTGCCCGCGCTCGGCGTCATCGTGCTGGCCGCCGGACTGCTCCAGCTCGCCATGGGCGCCCTGAAGCTGGGCCGCTGGTTCCGGGCGATATCCGTGTCCGTCGTCGAAGGCATGCTGGCCGGCATCGGGCTCGTCATCATCGCGGGCCAGCTGTACGCGGCGGCCGGGCTGAAGGCCCCCGCCTCCGGTCTCGACAAGATCGCCGGGCTGCCCGGCGCGGCCGCCGACGCCCTCGGCAGCACCGAGGCACTGGCCTCGCTCGCGATCGGCGCGGGCACCATCGCCGTGATGGTGCTGTGGAAGCGGCTGCCGAAGAAGGCGCAGACCGTGCCCGGCGCTCTCGCCGCGGTGCTCCTGGCCACCCTCGCCTCCCTCGGCTTCAGCCTTCCCGTCGCCACGGTCGAGGTGAAGGGTCTGCTGGACTCCATCCAGCCGCCCGGCTTCGAGGCCTTCGGCGAGCTGGCGAACGTGAGCATCATCGGCACGATCATCGCGTTCACGCTGATCGCGTCCGCCGAGTCGCTGTTCAGCGCCGCGGCCGTGGACCGGCTGCACGACGGGCCGCGCACCGAGTACGACAAGGAGCTGATGGCCCAGGGCGCGGGCAACGCGGTGTGCGGTGCGCTCGGCGCGCTGCCGATGACCGCGGTGATCGTGCGCAGCTCGGCCAACGTCGCGGCGGGCGCGAGGACGAAGGCCTCCCGGGTTCTGCACGGCGTCTGGCTGCTGCTCTTCGCCGCGCTGCTGCCGTCCACGCTGGCGCTCATCCCGATCCCGGCCCTCGCGGGCATCCTCGTCCACGCCGGCTGGAAGCTGATCCCCTTCCGGGGGATCGTGGGCCTGTGGCGGACGCACCGGGGTGAGGCGCTGATCCTGGTGGTCACCGCCGTGTCGATCGTCGCGGTGAACATGTTCGAGGGCGTCCTCATCGGCCTCGCCCTCTCGGTCGTCAAGACCGCGTGGGAGGCCTCGCACATCAAGCTGGAGGTCATCGACAAGGGCGCCGGACCCATCCAGGCGTACCTGTCGGGCAACGCGACCTTCCTGCGGCTGCCGAAGATCCTCGACAGCCTGGAGGCCCTGCCTCAGGACCGCCCGATCGAGGTGGACCTCTCCGGTCTCCACCACCTCGACCACGCCTGCCGCACGGCCCTGGAGAACTGGGCCGAGCGCCACAGCACGCCGGACACCGAGCCGGTGAGGGTGACGTCGGAGACGGCGAGCCTGTAGGTCTTTTTTGGGGGATGGGGCTGCCGGTGACGCTGTTGCGCACCGGCAGCCCCATCCCCTTTGGGCATCTCGTCTGCCGGGTGCTGTGTGTGAGCGGCTGCGGGTGCATGGTGGCTGGTCGCGCAGTTCCTCGCGCCCCTGTCGCGCAGTTCCCCGCGCCCCTGAGGACTCGGGGCGCGCCCGAGGCTTTCAAGGGGCGCGGGGAACTGCGCGACCAGCCACAACGAATCCGCAGCCGCCCACCGACCCGCAGGCCTCTCCCCTCCCCTCCAAGCCGTCGCAGGCATATCGTGGTATTCGCGGCAAATCCGACCGCATGAACGACGGCCGAAAGGGGGTCGTCATGATCGAGGCCCTGGTGAGCGCAGCCGTAGCGGTGGGCTGCGCCGGAGCGGTGTACTTCGCGGCGGCCGCACGGGTCGTCAAGCAGTACGAGCGCGGCGTGGTACTCCGGCTCGGACAGTTGCTCGGACAGCCCCGTGCGCCCGGTTTCACCATGGTGATCCCCGGCGTCGACCGCCTCCGCAAGGTCAACATGCAGATCGTGACGCTGCCGATTCCCGCACAGGAGGGCATCACCCGGGACAATGTGACCGTACGCGTCGACGCGGTCGTGTACTTCAGGGTCCACGACGCGGTCAGCGCCGTCATCAACGTGGAGGACTACCGCTTCGCCGTCTCCCAGATGGCCCAGACCTCCCTCCGCTCGATCATCGGCAAGAGCGACCTCGACGATCTGCTGTCGAACCGCGAGAAACTCAACCAGGGGCTGGAGCTGATGATCGACAGTCCGGCCGTGGGCTGGGGCGTCCAGGTCGACCGCGTCGAGATCAAGGACGTGTCGCTGCCGGAGTCCATGAAGCGTTCGATGGCCCGCCAGGCCGAGGCCGACCGTGAGCGAAGGGCCCGCATCATCAACGCGGACGCGGAGTTCCAGGCGTCGAAGAAGCTCGCCGAGGCGGCCCAGCAGATGGCCGACACCCCATCGGCGCTCCAGCTCCGCCTGCTCCAGACCGTGGTGGCGGTCGCGGCCGAGAAGAACTCCACGCTCGTCCTGCCCTTCCCCGTGGAACTGCTCCGGTTCCTGGAGCGCGCACACCAGGAGCAGCCGCCCGAGACACAGCATCCCGAGACACAGCTTCGCGAGACGCGGCGCCCCGACGGGCGGCCGCCCGAGGTCACCCCGCTGCGGCCCGAGGCTGACGGAGTGACGCCACCGCGTAAGGAGTGAGACCTTCTACACGCGTGGTTCACGGGACCTGACCCGCGTGATACACACAGGCGGGTCACATCCTGTCCGCCAACAGGAAGGTCCCTCCATGTCAGTGACACGACGTCAGCTGATGGCCCGCTCCGGTGCTCTGGGAGCGGGCATCGCGTTCACCGGCGCCCTCTCCGAACTCTTCGCGGGCACGGCCGCCGCGCAGAGCGGCCTGGGCCACTCCGGTTACGGCCCGCTGGTCCCCGACCCGGACGGTCTGCTCGACCTGCCGAAGGGATTCCGCTACAAGGTCCTGTCCCGCGAGGGCGACCCGCTCCGCTCCGGCGAGGGCCAGGTGCCCAGCAACCACGACGGCATGTCCGCCTTCGCCGGCAGACACGGTCACGTCCACCTGGTCCGCAACCACGAGAACCGCGTCACCGGCCGCATCGGCGTTCCCACGGTCGAGGGCCTGACGTACGACCCGATGGGCAAGGGCGGTTGCACGGCCCTGACGCTCGACCGGCGGGGCGACGTCGTCGCCGAGCGCGTCGCGATCGCCGGTACCGCCGTCAACTGCGCGGGCGGACCCACGCCTTGGGGCACCTGGCTGACCTGCGAGGAGACCGAGGACAAGGCGGGCACCAACGGCTACACCAAGGACCACGGCTTCATCTTCGAGGTCGACCCCGCGGACCCGCACCGCAGCGGCGCCGTACCGCTCACCGCGATGGGCCGCTTCCAGCACGAGGCGATCGCCGTCGACCCGCGCCGGGGCGTGGTCTACGAGACCGAGGACGCCTTCGAGAAGCCCTTCGGACTCTTCTACCGGTTCCTCCCCCACAAGCCGCGGGGCGGGCTCGGCTCCCTGCGCGCGGGCGGCCACCTCCAGGCGATGCGCGTGCCCGGCGTACGGGACCTCTCCACGATCCAGGAGACCGGCGCGACCTTCGACGACATCGAATGGGTGGACGTCCCCGACCCGCTCGCCGCGCAGACCCCCATCCGTTTCCAGGACTTCGGTCCCCAGGGCATCACGCACGCGCAGAAGCTGGAGGGCTGCTACTGGGGCGGCACGAGCGTGTACTTCGTCTCGTCCTTCGCGCGCAGCGCGGACGGCTCGGCCGCGGACCACTACGGCCAGATCTGGCGCTACGACCCGGCCCGGCGCCGCCTCACCCTGGTGATCGTCTTCGGCCCGGGCACCGACGTCCAGCTCCCGGGCGAGTCCCCCGACAACATCTGCCTCGCCCCCAGCGGGGGCCTGATGGTCTGCGAGGACGGCAACGGCGCCCAGCACGTCTTCGGCGTGACCCGCCGCGGCGAGGTCTACGCGATGGCCCGCAACGCCCAGGTGATCACATCAGCCGCTACCGCGGCGGGCGGCACCACCGAGCAACCGGAGTGGGGCGAGTTCGCCGGCATCACCTTCTCCCCGGACGGCGACACGATGTACGTCAACTGCTACACCCCGGGCACGACGTTCGCGGTGACGGGCCCATGGCGCCGCACCTGACCTGCTGACCTCCGCGTCCCGTAAGGGGCGCGGGGCTGTGACACCCCACACCGATTGCCCCGCAGGACCTGGGTACTCGGCCGACATGGACGAAACGCGGGGCTCGTACTGGATGGAGACCGCGCCGACGAAACCGTACCCGCCCCTGGGCGAGGACCTCACCGTCGACGTGGCCGTCATGGGCGCGGGAATCGCCGGCCTCAGCACCGCCTGGGAGCTCGCCCGGCAAGGGCGCAGCGTGGCCGTGCTGGAGGCCGGGCGGGTCGTCGGTGGAGTGACCGGCCGGAGCTCCGCCAAGGTGAGCGCCCTGCACACGCTCGCGTACGGACGGTTGCCGCGGACCCGGGGGGTCGAGGGAGCACGGCTGTACGCGCGCTCACAGCTCGCAGCCGTCGACCGGGCCGCGGAGATCATCGGCGAGCTGGGCGCGGACTGCGAGTGGGAGCGCAGGAGCGCGTACACGTACGCACAGAGCCCCGAGCGCGTGGACGACATCCGTACGGAGGCCGAGGCGGCGCGGGAGGCCGGGCTGCCCGCCGAGTACGTGGCCGGGACGGAGACGGGGTTGCCGTATCCCGTCGAGGGCGCCGTGCGCGTCACCGGGCAGGCCCAGTTCCATCCCCGGAAGTACCTGCTGGCACTCGTCGAGGACCTGACCCGGCGCGGCGGGCTCCTCTTCGAGCACACGCCCGTCGTCGGCCTTGAGGAGGGCGAGCCCTGCCGCGTCACCAGCGAGGGCGGCGCGAGCGTGACCGCGCGTGACGTCGTCGTCGCCACGCACTACCCCGTCTTCGACCGGGCCCTTCTCTTCACGCGGCTCTCCCCTCGCCGCGAGCTGGTGGTGGCCGGGACGATCGACGCGGGCCAGGACCCGGACGGCATGTACATCACGCCGGACGAGGGACTCCGCTCCGTGCGCACCGCGCCGCACGACGGGGACGGCAAACGGCTCCTCCTCGTCACCGGCGAGGCCTTCACCCCCGGCACCGGCGACCCGGCCGAACGCTTCGAGCGGCTCTCCGACTGGGCCCGCGAGCACTTCCCGGGCGTCGACCTGACCTACGGCTGGGCCACCCAGGACAACGACTCCACCGACACCGTGCCCCTCGTCGGCCTTCTGCACCCGGGCGCCCGGCACACGTACGTCGCCACCGGCTTCGGAGGCTGGGGCATCAGCGGCGGCATCATGGCGGGCCGGCTCCTCGCCGGCCTCGTCACCGGCGACCGGCCGCCGTGGGCCGACCTGTACGATCCGCGCCGCGTGCGCTCCGCGGTGCGCGAGGCACCGGCGTTCCTGCGCCACCAGGCCAACGTCGTACGGCACTTCGTCGCCGACCGCGTCCACCACGTCAAGGACGTCGACGAGATCCCGCCGGGCGAGGGAGGCGTCGTCCGCGTCCACGGCAAGCACTGCGCCGTCCACCGCGACGACAACGGCACCCTCCATGCCCTGTCCGCCCGCTGCACCCACCTCGGCTGTCTCGTCGCCTTCAACTCCGCCGAGCACACCTGGGAATGCCCCTGCCACGGTTCCCGCTTCGACATCGACGGCAAGGTCGTCCAGGGCCCGGCGACCCGCCCCCTGGACCAACGGGAGCTGTGAGCCGCGACTCGGTCCGGGTCTCCCCGGCGGACCCGCCTACGCTGGACACATGAGTGACGGCGACTACTGCACGATCAGGGCGGAGGACACGCGTCCGCCCAGGGCCGACGGCCCGCCCTACGCCGAGTGCGTGCTGTGCCGGGAGCCCACGGAGTACCCGGAGTCGTACAAGGGCGTCACGCTCTGCCCGGTCTGCGAGTGGCGGGAGGCGGAGCGAACGGCCTGCTCGGGGTGACCGGGACACCGGGACCGGACGTGGGTGCGTACGGGGTCGCGGCGGCCCCCGACGAAGACCAGCTCAGGACGAGCGGCGGGTCGTGAGGGCGCAGGCCACCGCGATCGCGGCCGCCGTGAGGATCGCGGCGCCCGCCAGGGGCAGGACGGGCACCGGGACCGTGCCCTCCTTCGAACCGCTGACCAGCGCGCTGACCGCCGCCCTCGCCGGGGACCCCGTGACGACGAGCGCCAGGAGCGCGCCCAGCAGCAGTGCGGGCACGGCCCGGCCCGGCGAGCGCAGCAGCGGACGGGTGGTGAGCGCGCCGACGGCCGTGCCGAGGAGCGCGCACGCGAGTGTGGCGAGCAGTCCGGCGGCGCCGGCCTGGAGCGCGGACACCCGTATCTGGTGGTCGGCGCTCGTCGCGTCGCTGATGAACGTGACGAAGACCGTGGCCACGGCCCCGAGTGCCGCGGCCGCCGCCAGCGCGACGGTCACGCAGGCGAGGTGCGCCCGTTCGGGGCCCGCCGCCGCGCCCACGCAGCTCCGGGCCGCGGACGGTTCGTTGGTGGCGCAGATGCGGACCAGCCAGGCGGCCACGGGCAGCAGCATGGCGGCCGTCCAGCCGAGGGAGTCCAGCACGGGCTGCCCGTTCTGCACGCCGATCGCGAGGACCGCCGTGTAAAGGATCACGGGCGGCAGCGCCCGCTGGGAGCGCAGGAGCAGGGCGGCCTGGTAGCGGAGGAGCGCGGTCATCAGGAGCTCTCGGTCTCGAGGGGGTCGGGTGTACGGGGCGGTGGCACGACGCCCCACACGGGCTGGGGCTCGACGCTCACCACGTGCCACGCCGGCCGGGCCCCGAGCAGCGCCCTGAGCAGGGCGTCCGAGCGGGACTCCGGGACGCTGATCCGGTGGGTGTCGCCCGCCACCTCCTCGACCAGGGCCGCGAGTTCCGTGACCTCGGCCGGCGCGGTGGCCCCTTCCGGTCCCCGCGCCCTGACGACCACGTGCGGGCCTCCCGCATGCGCGTTCGCATGGCCCGTACGGGGGTCGAGGGCGCCCTCGACGACGGCGTAGGTCGCGTCCGGCAGCCCCGCGAGCCGGCGCGGGTCGTGGTCGACGAACACCACCGTGCCCCCGGCTGCGGTGCGCTCGACCACGGCGCGCTCCAGCTCACCGCGGGCGGGCTCGTCCAGGCCGGTCCAGGCCTCGTCCAGGACCAGCAGCTCCGGTTCGGCGAGCAGGGCCTGGGCGACGGCGACCTTCTGGCTGCTGCCCTTGGACAGTTCCGACATCGGCGTCCGGGCGTGCTCGGCGGCGCCGAAGCGCTCCAGCCACTCGTCGGCGGCGTCGGCGGCCGCCGCGCGGGACAGTCCGTGGACGGCGCCGAGGTGGATGAGGTAGTCGGCCGCGGTGAACGGCAGCGCGGCCGGGAAGCGTTCGGGGACGTACGCCGTGCGCGGGCGCCCGACGATCCGGCCCACCGTGGGCGCGTCGAGGCCCGCGAGGAGGCGGAGCAACGTGGACTTTCCGGTGCCGTTGGCGCCCTCGACGCGGATCAGCGCGCCGGGGGGCACCTCCAGGTCGACGCCGGACAGGATCCAGGGGCCGCGCCGCCCGTAGCGGCGGCCGACGCCCTCCAGCCGCAGCCGTTGTTGTTCGCTTTCCGGTGCCTCACGTGCCATGCGGCCCATCTTCGTACGGATGTGCGGGCACGCGCAGGGGAACGGATCTTCCGCCTGGCAGACTGGGGTGCGTGACGAGTGACCCGCGTGCAGAGACCTCGGTGAACGGCGGCGCAGTGACGGACGGCACAGTGGCGGACGGCTCGGTGGAGAACAGCTCCGTGGAGAACAGCTCCGTGGAGAACAGCTCCGTGGAGGACAGCTCCGTGGAGGACAGCCCGTTCCGCGTCGAGTCCGTGTCGCGTGACGAGGCCCCGCAGTTCGTGCTGCCGCTGGTGGTGCGGATCGAGCGGTCCGCTCCCCCGGCGCGTACGGACGCGCTGGAGACGGCGGCCCGCGCTGTCCTGGTCGTGCTGAGCGACGAGCGGTCCCTGGGCGACGGCGAGTGGGCTCAGGTGATGCGCGACTGGCAGGACGCCCGGATCCGCAAGGTGGTCCGCCGGGCGCGTGGCGCGGAGTGGCGCCGGGCCGAGGCACTGCCCGGGATCACGGTGACGGGCAAGTCCGCGGAGGTACGGGTCTTCCCTCCGGTCCCCCTGGACGGCTGGCCCAAGGACCTGGCCCGCCTCCAGGTCTCCGGCACGGACCTCGACGACCCGGAGCCCCCGGCGGACACGGACCCGACCGCCCCCGTCCTCTGGATGAGCCCGGAGATCGGCATGTCGGCGGGCAAGGCCATGGCCCAGGCGGGCCACGGTGCCCAACTGGCCTGGTGGGAACTGACCGACGCGGACCGCGCGGCCTGGCGCGACGCCGGCTTCCCCCTCTCCGTCCGCACCCCTGACCCCGACCGCTGGCGGCGCCTGACCGTCTCCGGCCTCCCGGTCGTCCGGGACGCCGGCTTCACGGAGATCGCCCCGGGGTCGTGCACGGTGGTGGCGGACCACCCGGCGCTGCGGCAGAAGCGAGCCGACTGACACGGTTGAACAACACAGGTGTTCCCTACGTATCTCCCTGCACTGGCCAAGTAACAGTTTCCAACGACCAGTTGGTTTCCCAGGGGAGGCTCATTTGGAGCGCATCAAGGCCTCGATCATCGCCGGCACGGCTCTCGTCGTCACTGTCGGGGCGCTGTCGTTCCCCGTGTGGTCCTACGACGACCGGTCCGGCACCGCACAGGCGAACATGTCGGCAGACATGGTGAACACACAGTGGGGTCCGCTGACCGCCTCCGACCGGGACCTGATCGAACGCGTGCGGCTGGCGGGACTCTGGGAGCTGCCGGCCGCCGAGATGGCGATGCAGAAGTCGTCCAGCAAGAGCGTCAGGGAGGCCGCGGACCACCTGATCGTGGGCCACAAGGACCTCGACGAGCGGGTGCGCACCGTCGCCACCAAGCTGGGCGTCGAACTCCCGGACGAGCCGAACGACCAGCAGAAGGGATGGCTGCAGCAGATGAGGCAGGCCCAGGGCAAGGAGTTCGACCGCACCTGGGCGAACCTCCTGCGCTCGGCCCACGGCAAGATCTTCCCGGCCATCGGGACGGTGCGGAACCTCTCCCAGAACATGATGGTGCGCCAGCTGGCCTCGGACACGAACCAGACCGTGCTCGACCACATCACCGTCCTGGAGAAGACCGGGCAGGTCGACTTCGACGCCATCGCCAACGGCACGATCTGACGAGTCGGCGGCGCCGCTGCCCGCGCCCCAGGCCGACGGCGTCCGGCCGGCAAGGCCGGAGCTCCTCGCGCTCACCGCGTTCCCCGCGTGCCCCACGCGTTCACGCCGATGACGGCTGTGCGCGCGAGGTGTGCCGGCGCGCCACCGCTCCCATGTGTCACCGGCCACACGGCCGATCCACGGCCGGTTGAACATGCCGACCGGCCCGTACGTACCTCTTGGCACTGGCCAAGCAACAGTTCCCCAACGACCAGTTGGTTTCCTCCGGGAGGCACATTTGCGACGCTCCAAGGGCTCTGTCCTCGTCGCCCTGGCGATCGCCGGCACGATCGGCGCACTCGCCTACCCAGTGGTGTACTCGTACCCCCAGCGCAATGCCGCCGCACAGGCGGCCATACCCACCGGCGACACGGTGACCACACAGTGGGGGCCGCTGACCCCGGCGGACCGTGACCTGATCGTCAAGGTGCGGCTGGCGGGTCTGTGGGAGCTGCCTGCCGGCCAGCAGGCACTGGAGCGCTCCTCCGACACGGTCATGAAGGAGGCGGCGAACCACCTGATCGTGGGCCACACCGACCTCGACAAGCGGGTGCGCATCATCGCGGGGAAGCTGGGCGTCGAACTGCCCAACCAGCCGAACTCCGACCAGCAGGGCTGGCTGGACGAGATGACCAACGCCAGCGACGCGGACTACAACAAGGTGTGGGCGATGCGCCTGCGGGCCGCGCACGGCAAGATCTTCCCGGCCATCGCGGCGGTACGGAACTCCACCCGCAACACGCTGGTCCGCCAGCTGGCCTCGGACGCCAACCAGACCGTGCTCGACCACATCACGATCCTGGAGAAGACCGGAGCGGTCGACTTCCAGGAGATCGCCAACGGTGCGGTCACCGGGACCGCCAGCCCGACCGGTCCGCCGCCGCCGGTTCCGGGACGGTCGCCTGCCTCCGCGCCCGCGGCGGAGCCGAGCACCAACCCCGACGTGAGTTCGTCCGTCTCGCCCGGAGCACCCGGCGTGATCAACACCAGCCGGCCGGGCCCGGAGGAACTCAACGACGACCAGGGCGAACCGGCGGTTCAGTAGACCGAACCGGCGGTGAGCCGGAGAACGGACCGGAGAACAGAAAAGCGCCGCAAGCTCAGCCGCAAGCTCAAATGTTGCTCTGAAGGTCCCCTCCGAGGGGTTCGGCCCGGGGTACCGCGGTCATGGTGAAGTCACGCCGGAACACAGGTCCGCCACGGGGAGACGACCCACAGGGTCCTGGTGAAGCCGTGACCGACGTGACCGAGGAGGGGACGAGGATGAAGCAGCTTGGGACGGGGATCGGGTGGCGGCCGGAGATCGCCGACGCCGTGGAGCGCATGGCCGGGATCGGGGACGGGGGCAGCACGGGCGCCCGGACCGGGGAGGGGACGGGCGCGGGGATCGACTGGGTCGAGGTCGTGGCCGAGAACGTCTGTCCCGGCCACCTCCCCGAGTCGCTGACGCGGTTGCGCGAGCGCGGTGTCACGGTCGTCCCGCACGGCGTCTCGCTCGGCCTCGGCGGTGCGGACCGTCCCGCCGAGGACCGGCTGCGGGCGCTCGCGGAGCGTGCGGAGGCGCTTCAGGCCCCACTCGTCACGGAGCACATCGCCTTCGTGCGGGCGGGTGGTTCCCTGACGGCGTCCGACGCGCTGGAAGCCGGACACCTGCTTCCGGTCCCGCGCACCCGGGACGCGCTCGACGTCCTGTGCCAGAACGTACGCGTCGCACAGGCCGCCCTGCCGGTGCCGCTGGCACTGGAGAACATCGCGGCGCTCATCGCCTGGCCGGGCGAGGAGATGACGGAGGGCCAGTTCCTGTACGAACTGGCCGACCGCACGGGCGTCCGGCTCCTCATCGACGTGGCGAACCTCCACACCAACCACGTCAACCGGGACGAGGACCCGGCCAAGGCCCTCGACGAACTGCCGGTCGAGGCCATCGCGTACGTCCATGTCGCGGGCGGCTTCGAACGCGACGGCGTCTGGCACGACAGCCACGCCCACCCCGTCCCGCGGCCCGTTCTCGACGTCCTCGCCGACCTCGCCTCACGGGTCACCCCGCCAGGGGTCCTGCTGGAGCGGGACGAGAACTTCCCCGAGCCGGCCGAACTGGAGCGGGAGCTGGCCGAGATCCGGGACACGGTACGGCGGGCCTCCGTGGCGGAAACCGGTCGGGACGGCACCGAGGGCGAGGAGCGCGGCACCGTGCCCCGGCCCGATGCCGATCACGGCGAGGCCGCGTCCGTTGCCAGTGATACTCGCGGGGACGACACGGAGCCGTCCACCGACCCGGCCCGTCAGCGGCTCGGGCTCGCGCAGGCCTCGTTGCTCTCGGCCCTGGTGGCGGGGACGCCCGTTCCCGAGGGGTTCGACCGGGTGAGGCTGGGCGTGCAGGCGCGGGCGCTCGGGGCCAAGCGGGCGGACGTGGTGGCCAAGGTGGCGCCGGAACTGCCGGAGATCCTCGGGAAGTCGTACCGCCCGGCCTTCCTGGCGTACACGCACGGGCACCCGATGAGCGGCGGCTACCGCCGTGACGCGCTGGACTTCGCCGAGCACCTGCTGCTCGCCGGGCGCCCCGAGGACGCCGAGGTGCGGCGGCACCTGCGCGAGTGGTGGCTGGACCGCTCGGGTCCCGCTCCGCGCGCCGAGCGCCCGACGGCCCGCCTGGCCCGCGCCACCCGCCGGGTCCTGCTCCGCCGCTGAGCGTAGACGGACACCGAGCCCTCTTAGGCGCGGGCGGGCAACAACTCCCGGCAGATGTGCCGCGAATAACAAACACGTGTCCCACACACGGGTTTCGCGCCCCCTGTCTCCCTCTTCGCCCCACTTTGCCCATCCCTTCCCATACACCAATCAGCACTCATTTCGGACCACATCAACCCTTCCCTCCTGTACGGCAGTTGACGTAGACCGGGCAGTAACATGCCAATCGGCAGTCAGTCAGCACCCGAAGCGCACTAGCGTGCGGTGCCGCAACAGGAGGCACCATGCGATCCACCTACCGCAGCAGACTGATCAGTGGGACAGGACTGATCGTCGCCGGACTGACGGCGACCCTCATCGCACTGGTCTTTCCGATCTGGTCGTACGCGGACCGTTCCGGCACCGGTGTCCAGACGCTCAACGCGTCCACCGTGTCCACCAGGTACGGCCCGCTGTCCGGCCTGGACCGGGAGTTCATCACGAAGGTCCGGCTGGCCGGACTGTGGGAGCTGCCCGCGGGACAGCAGGCCCAGCAGAAGGGCACGACGCAGGCCGTGCACACGGCGGGCGCGCATCTCGTCGAGGGACACACGTTCCTCGACGCCCGGGTCCGGGGCGTCGCCGCCCGCCTCGGTCTCCAGTTGCCCAACCAGCCCACCGAGGAACAGCGTTCCTGGCTGGACACCCTGAACACGGCCCAGGGCGAGGAGTACGACCGGGAGTTCGCCAACATCCTGCGCAAGGCGCACGGCAAGGTCTTCTCCCTGGTCGCCCAGATCCGCGCCACCACCCGCAACTCCCTGGTCCGCGACCTCGCCGACGACGCGAACACGACCGTGCTCGACCACATGAAGGTCCTGGAGGCCACCGGGCTGGTCGACTTCGACGGCCTGGCCAGCGACGCCGCCTCCGCGAGCCCGCCACCCCTCACCAGCTCCGCGGCCCCGCCCGGACCCGCCGGCGACCCCGGCTCCCCGGTCCCGGTGACCCCGTCCCCGAGCTACAGCCTCCCTCCGGCGGCCACCGGGCCCAAGGAGGACTAGGGGCACCCGGGCCTGAAGCGGAACGTGACCTACCGGTGACCCTGTGTCCGCATGCTGAAAACCCGTGGCGCCCCGGCGGCCGGTCGCATAGAAACGCGCCCATGCTGTGGCCACTCCTCCTGCTCCTGGCCTGGGTCGCCGTCGGTACGGCATGCACGCGGCTGTGCCTCGCCTCCGCGCGCGCCGGGGCCGACCCCACGGTCGTACGGAGCGATCTGACGCTGTACGAGGCGGCGTTCCTGTCCGGCGGACCCGCACGGGTCGCCGAGCTGACGCTCGTGGCGATGGCCCGGCAACGGCGCCTGCTGCTCGCGCACACCGGCTGGGCGACCGTGGTGGACCCGGACGGGCGGGACGACATGGAGCGCTCGGTGATAGGGGCCATAGGACCGCGTGGGCAGTCCCGGATCGCTCCCGTACGGCAGTCCGCCGCGGCCGCGGAGTCCGTACGGCGACTCGCCGACCGGCTCGTCGCGGCCGGGCTCGCCGTCCCGGAGGGCACGCGGACCACGATCGCGGGGGCCGTCCGACAGGTGCGGGGCGCCGCCCTGGCCGTGGCGGCACTGGGCACCGTCGCGTTGCTGACGCCGACGCTGGTCTCCGGCGAGAGCCGGGCGCTGATCGCCCTCTGGTTCGCGCTTCCCCTGATCCTCGCCCTGGGCTGCCTCGCCATCGCCCGCGTCGAGGTCCACCCGTACTCGCGCTGGGCGTCCCCGGCGGGACAGCGGCTCCTCGCCGCGCTCGCCAGGTACGCCGAGGGCGACGACGACCGCACGTACCTCACGTCGGTCGCGGTGCGGGGAGTTCGGGCGGCCGGGGAGCCGGGGGTACGGGCGGCGTTCGAGCACCGCTAGGGCGTGTGGCCGGGTGCACGTCTGCCGGGTTCTGCCGGTGGCCAGGTGCGGGTTCATCGTGGTTGCTCGCGCAGTTCCCCGCGCCCCTAAAAACACGGGGTGCGCCCCCGGTCTTTCAGAGGCGCGGGGCTGTGTCGAATATGCGGCTCCGCCGCGTGGGCGCGACCAGCCACGATGAACCCGCACCTGGCCACCGGCAGAACCCGGCAGACGCAACTATCGGAGGCAAAGCCGCCCCACACCGGCCCGGTTGCTTTACTTCCCCCCTCCTCGACCGAAACATCCCCTTTGTCGCCGACATGCGCCGAAGGGATACGCGATGAGAGCTGCCGTGCTGTACGGAACCGCAGGGTCCTTGGTCCTGACCGCACTCGTCGCCGCGCCGGCCGGCGGTGACCCCCTGCGGCCCGGAGGCCCGGCCGCCGCCGCCGAGACGCGCGGCGTCGCCCTCGCGGCCGAGCAGGCCGGGAAAGAAGGCATCCGGTTCGGCAGCTGTCCCAAGGAGGAGGGCCTGCCCGCCGGCCTCCAGTGCGGAACCGTCACCGTGCCCCTGGACTACGCCCACCCCGACGGCCAGAAGATCAAACTGACCGTGAGCCGGGTCAAGGCCACGGGCAAGGGTCCCGCGAAGGGAACGGTCGCGCGGCAGGGCGCCCTCGTCTACAACCCGGGTGGCCCCGGCGCCTCCGGCATGGCGTTCCCGCTGGTCGGCTACCTCCCCGGTTGGAAGCGCATCGCTGCCGCATACGACCTCGTCGGATACGCACCGCGAGGTGTGGAGCGCTCGGCTCCGCTGTCGTGCCAGGACCCCCGGCGTTTTCCGCAGGGCCCCTCGGCCGCGCCGGAGCACCCCTCGGAGCGGTACAAGAACGAGCGCGTCGCGCAGGCGAAGGCGTACGCGCGCGGCTGTGCGAAGCGCGCCGGCAACCGGCTGCGGCACTACCACTCGCTGAACAACGCCCGTGACCTGGACGTGCTGCGGGCGGCGCTCGGCGAACGGCGGCTGACGTTCATGGGCGCCTCGTACGGCACGTACTTCGGGGCGCTCTACGCGACGATGTTCCCCTCGCACGTGCGTCGCATGGTCTTCGACTCGGCGGTGAACCCCGCTCCC
This sequence comes from Streptomyces sp. NPDC046862, assembly GCF_040704615.1. Taxonomy (NCBI): domain Bacteria; kingdom Bacillati; phylum Actinomycetota; class Actinomycetes; order Kitasatosporales; family Streptomycetaceae; genus Streptomyces; species Streptomyces sp. NPDC046862. The sequence goes on from NZ_JBEYXP010000032.1 coordinate 102,945, forward strand.
GAGCAGGTCTGGTACCGCAACAACCTCGCCCAGTCGGCCGCCTTCGAGGGCCGCTGGGCGGACTTCCGCGCGTGGATGGCCCGGCACCACGAGACGTACGGGCTCGGGGACAGCGCTGAGACGGTGCAGAAGAGCTACGACAGGGCGCGGGCGCGGCTGGACGCCGAGCCCGCGGGCGGGAAGGTGGGGCCCGGCCAGCTGAAGGGCACCTTCCTGCAGGCCACGTACTACGACGACTACTGGCCCTCGCGGGCGCAGGCGCTGTCGGCGTATCTGCAGGGCGACCCGAAGCCGTTGGTCCGGCTGGCCGGTCCGCATCCGGAGGCGGCCGCCGGCCAGGAGAACGCCGGCGCGGTGTACACGGCCGTCGAGTGCAACGACGCGCCCTGGCCCACGGACTGGCGCGTCTGGAACCGCGACAACACCCGTCTGGCGCGCACGGCACCGTTCGAGACCTGGGACAACGTGTGGATGAACCTGCCGTGCGCGTTCTGGCCGGCGCCCCGGCAGCGGCCGCTCGACGTGCGCACGGGCCCCGGTGAGCTGGCGCAGACGCTGATCCTGGCCGCCGAACGGGACGCGGCGACACCGTACGACGGGGCGCTCGAACTGCACCGGCGGCTGTCGGGCTCGGTGCTGGTGACCGAGCGGGACGCGGGGACCCACGGCCTCGCGGGCGGCCCCAACCCGTGCGTCAACAGCTACCTGGAGGCCTACCTCCTGGAGGGGGTCCTTCCGGGACGGCGCGCGGCGTGCTCCCCGCGCCCGGAGCCCGAGCCGACGGAACCGGGCGACCGCACCTTCGAAGGACAGGCCGCCCGCTCCCTCCGCTGACCAGGGTCGGGCGACCCCGGCCGATCAGGGTCAGGCGAGCCCCGACACCAGCTCCGCCACCGACCTGCGCCGCCCGGTGAAGAACGGCACTTCTTCGCGGACGTGCATACGGGCCTCGGAGGCGCGCAGGTGACGCATGAGGTCGACGATGCGGTACAGCTCGTCGGCCTCGAAGGCGAGGATCCACTCGTAGTCGCCGAGGGAGAACGAGGCGACCGTGTTGGCGCGCACGTCCGGGTAGCCGCGGGCCATCTTGCCGTGGTCGGCGAGCATGCGACGGCGGTCCTCGTCGGGCAGCAGGTACCAGTCGTAGGAGCGCACGAAGGGGTACACGCTGATGTAGTCGCGAGGTGTCTCGTCGGCGAGGAACGCCGGGATGTGCGAGCGGTTGAACTCGGCGGGGCGGTGCAGCGCCATGTTCGACCAGACCGGTTCCAGGGACCGGCCCAGCTTCGTACGGCGGAAGAGGTTGTACGCCTCCTGGAGCTGGTCGCTCGTCTCGGCGTGCCACCAGATCATGACGTCCGCGTCGGCGCGCAGGCCCGACACGTCGTACGTGCCGCGGATCGTCACGTCCTTGGCGGCGAGCTGGTCGAACAGCTCCTGGACCTCGTCGGCGTAACCCGCGCGGTCCTCCGGCAGTACGTCCTTCAGCTTGAAGACCGACCAGAGGGTGTAGCGGATGACCTCGTTGAGGTCCTTGGCCAGCTTGCCCTTGTTCGGGACCCTGCCGGACTCGGTGGTGGGGGCGTCGTCACTCATGTGCCTATTCTCCCGCTCCCCCGTGCAGGCTCTGCACCGGGTTCGCGGTGAGCTCCTCCACGCCCGCCCGTCGCCCGCCACCACCCTCAACCGAAGCGCTGCGCGCTGCCCCTTTTACTCCAGGTCACCGCCGAGCTGGTCCACGGCCGCGTACGCGCTCGCGATGCAGGCCGGGATGCCGACGCCGTCGTACGCCGCGCCGCACACGGCGAGCCCGGGGAGCTTGGCGACGTGCTCGCGGATGCGGGCGACGCGCGCGTGGTGGCCGACGGGGTACTGGGGCAGGCCGTCGTCCCAGCGGGTCACGCGGGTCTCGACGGGCTCGGCGGTCAGCCCGGCGGCCTCACGCAGGTCGTGGCGGGAGACGGCCACGAGGTGCTCGTCGTCGTGGGTGAGGATCTCCGTCTCGCCGTACCGCCCGACGGAGGTCCGCAGGACGAGGGTGTCCGGGTCCTCGTCCGCGATCCAGCCCCACTTATGGGACGCGAAGGTGGACGCCTTGATGGTCCGCCCGTCGACCGGCGGCACGAGGAAGCCGCTGCCCTCGGGGAGGGCGGCGTCGGCGCGGCGGTAGGCGAGGGTGACCAGGGCCATGGAGGCGTACTCGACGGTGGCCAGTTCGGCCGCCGCGGCCGGCGCCTCGGCACGCAGCAGTCCGGTGGCGGCGGGGGCGGGCACGGCCACGACGACCGCGTCGGCGTGCAGCACACGGTCACCGGCGACGACGCGCCACTGCGCGCCGGTCCTGCGGAGCTCGGTCACCGGCGTCCCGGTGACGATCTCGCCGCCCCGGGCGCGCACCGACTCCGCGACCGCGAGCGGCAGCCGGCCCACACCACCCTCGATGCCCATGAACACGGGCCCGGTCTGCTGCGCGGCGGCCGCCTTGGCCTGGATCTCGCGGACCGCCTCGGTCAGGGAGGCGTGGGCGCGGGCCGGTCCGAAGAGCTGGGGTACGGCCGAGCGCATCGAGATGCGGTACGCGTCGCCCGCGTACACCCCGCCCAGGAGGGGCTCCACCAGGCGGTCGACGACCTCACGGCCGAGACGGGCCGCCACGTACTCCCCCACGGCCACGTCGTCGCCGATCTCCGTGCGGGGCAGGTCGGCGTCGCGCTCGATGCGCTCCAGGCCCTCCGCGGAGAGCACTCCGGCCAGGGCGGAGGCCGTGCCGGGCACGCCCATGACGTGCCCCTTGGGCATGGGGCGCAGCGCGCCGCGGGTCCAGATCGAGGCGGTGGCCGTGGCGGGCGGCTGGAGACGGTCCGTGAGGCCCACCTCGCGGGCCAGGGCGATCGCCTCGGGGCGGCGCGCCAGCATCGACTCGGCGCCGAGGTCCACCCGCACGCCCGCGATCTCGCCGGGCAGCAGCTTGCCGCCGATCCGGTCCGACGCCTCCAGGACGGTCACCCGAGCGCCCCGGTCCAGCGACCGGTGCGCGGCGGCCAGCCCGGCGATCCCGCCCCCGATGACGACGACGTGCCCCGCGCCCGCACTTGATCCACGCATGCGTCCACCCTCTCAGACCCCGCCGACAACCGGACGGGCGACCTGTGGACAACCGGTGCGGGGCCCGGCCGGGACCGGTGTTCGCACGAGTCCTGACCGTGCGCGAGTCCCGCACGAGTCCCGACCGTGACCTCATCGGGACCCGGAGCGCCCAACGTTCCCTACCGCTCCGGCGTCGAAGGTACGTCCGTCACGACGACCCTCGGGGGGGTAGGCCCACATGGCCGATTCACGCGTACGACGTTCCGGGCGCCCGGTGCGGCTCCTGGCCACCGTGTTCCTCGCCGCCGCCCTGGCGCTCACCGGGTGCAGCGCCGGCGGTGACAGCGGTGCCACCAGCGCCGCCGGAGGCAACGCCAAGGAGGCCCCGGCGCAGCAGGCCGGCGCGGGCGCCGCCGACAGCGCGAACAACAGCAAGGCCGGCAGCGGGGGCGAGGCCTCCAAGGCACCCGACCTGACGGCGAGCCACATCATCCGCACCGCCTCACTGACCGTGCGGGTCAAGGACGTGCCGAAGGCCCTGGACGCGGCCCGCACCACCACCGAGAACGCGGGCGGCTTCGTCGGCAACGAGACCACCACCCGCGACGACAGTGGCCGCGAACGCACCCGCGTCACACTCCGCGTGCCCACCGACAAGTACGAGGAGGTGCTGAACGACCTGGAGGGCACGGGCAAACTGATCGAGCGCGAGGCGAAGGCCCAGGACGTCACCGACCAGGTCGTCGACGTGGAGAGCCGCATCAAGTCGCAGCAGGCCAGCGTGGCCCGGATCCGAGAGCTGATGGACCGGGCGACCAGGCTCAGCGACGTCGTCACGCTGGAAGGCGAGTTGAGCAGCCGTCAGGCCGACCTGGAGGCCCTGCTCGCGCAGCAGGCGTCCCTGAAGGACCGCACCAGCCTCGCCACGATCAGGCTGTCACTGACCGAGACCCCGGTGAAGAAGGCCCACAAGGACGAGGACCCCGGCTTCCTGGACGCGCTCGCGGGCGGCTGGAACGCCTTCGTCACCATGCTCCGCTGGATCGCGATCGCTCTCGGGGCACTCCTCCCGTTCCTCGTGGGCGCCGCACTGCTGGTCCTGCTGTGGGTACGGGTCGTACGGCCCAGGCTGCCGCGGCGGCCGGCCACGGCGCCCGCGATGTCCGCGCTCGGCCCACTGCCGCAGGCCCGCCCGGCACCGGAGTCCGCGCGAGGGCAGGAGAGCGGCGAGCAGGACTGAGGGGACCGGCGGGACTGAAATGCGGCGCCCCCGTAGCGTGTTGTCCATGAGCATGAGCGGTGCGAGGGGTACACGGGAGCGACTGGTCGTGATCGGCGGCGACGCGGCGGGCATGTCCGCCGCGTCGCAGGCACGCCGGCTGCGGGGGCCCGACGAGCTGGAGATCGTGGCGTTCGAGCGGGGGCACTTCACGTCGTTCTCGGCGTGCGGCATCCCGTACTGGGTGGGCGGCGACGTCACCGACCGGGACCAGCTGGTCGCGCGCACGCCCGAGGAGCACCGGGAACGCGGGATCGATCTGCGGCTGCGCACGGAGGTCACGGAGATCGACGTCGCCGGCTCACGTGTCCGCGCGCGGGACGTGGATTCCGGCGCCGCATCCTGGACGCCGTACGACAAGCTCGTGATCGCGACCGGCGCCCGCCCGATCCGCCCGCCCCTGCCGGGTGTCGACGCCCCCGGCGTCCACGGCGTGCAGACCCTGGACGACGGCCAGGCCCTCATCGACACACTGGCCGCCACGGAGGGCCGCCGCGCGGTCGTGGTCGGGGCCGGGTACATCGGCGTGGAGATGGCCGAGGCGCTCATCAACCGCGGGTACGAGGTGACGGTCGTCAACCGCGGCCGGGAACCCATGTCGACGCTCGACCCCGACATGGGGCGCCTGGTGCACCAGGCCATGGAGGGCATGGGCATCACGATGGTGAACGACGCGGAGGTCACCAAACTGCTGACGGGCGAGGACGGCCGCGTACGCGCGGTCGCCACGGAGGACGCCGAGTACCCGGCGGACGTCGTGATCCTCGGCATCGGCGTCCGCCCGGAAACGGAGCTCGCGAAGGCGGCGGGCCTCCCCCTCGGCGACCACGGCGGCCTGCTCACCGACCTGGCCATGCGCGTGCGCGGCCACGAGAACATCTGGGCCGGGGGCGACTGCGTGGAGGTCCTCGACCTGGTCTCCGGCCGCGAACGGCACATCGCGCTGGGCACGCACGCCAACAAGCACGGTCAGATCATCGGCACGAACGCCGGCGGCGGATACGCCACGTTCCCGGGCGTCGTCGGCACCGCCGTGAGCAAGGTCTGCGACCTGGAGATCGCCCGCACCGGCCTGCGGGAGAAGGACGCACGCCGGGCGGGCCTGAAGTTCGTCACGGCCACGATCGAGTCCACGAGCCGCGCCGGCTACTACCCGGGCGCCGCCCCCATGACCGTCAAGATGCTCGCCGAACACCGCACCGGCCGCCTCCTCGGCACCCAGATCGTCGGCCGCGAGGGCGCGGGCAAACGCGTGGACATCGCCGCCGTGGCCCTCACGGCGGGCATGACGGTGGACCAGATGACGGCTTTGGACCTGGGCTACGCGCCCCCGTTCTCCCCGGTATGGGACCCGGTACTGGTGGCAGCACGCAGGACGGCAAAGGCGCTGCGAAGCAGCAGCCTTTAGGGGCGCGAGGCTGTGTCGATATGCGGCTCCGCCGCGTGGGCGGGACCAGCCACACCGAACCCGCACCCGAAAACGGCCAGGAACCCCCACGGCGCCCACCGCCCAACCAGCGGGGCTACGCCGTTCCGTTGATCCGCTCGATCGCCTGCCGAGCCTGCTCCGCCGGCGGCCGCGACGGCAACGACGACACGGAGGCACTCGGAGACATGGCGGGCGGCTGCTCACCCGCCGGCTTCGCGTGCGCGGCGGCGGCCCGCGCGGAGCGCAACCGGTGGCTGACGGCCTCGTCGAGCGTCACGGGCCGCTGCATCTGCGCGGCCAGCCGTCCGGCCTCCTGGCCCAGCCGTGCCACGTCCTCCCACGGAAGGCGCACCACCAGGGCGATCTCGGCCTCACCGTCGGGCGTGGCGTGCATCGGAGGAGTAACTCGGTCGTTCATCGCCTGATCCTCACGTAGTTCATCGCATCGCGGGCGTTGAGAAGTGATACGCACGCGACGACGGCCGTGTTCACCCGCTGAGGACAAGCGGTTCCGGAGCCGGTGAGGGGGCACTAGTTCCTTGTGGTCATCCCCGTCCATGACGTGAACCCGGTACGCCGCACGCCGTATGTGACGTACACGCTGATCGCTGCCAACGTCCTCGTCTTCCTCTTCATGCCGGGGCTCTCCGGTTCGGTGGCGGGTGACAGCAGCCTGGCGCAGCTGTGCCACCTCCAGGCCTTCCTGGATCACCACGCGGCGGTCCCGCAGGAACTGATCCACCACCGGATGCCGCGACTGGTCCCGACGGGTGACGTCGGCGTCGACCCGCGGCAGGGACCGGGATGTCTGGTGGGCCCGCCGGACTACGACAAGTCACCGGCTCTCTCCGTGCTCACGGCGATGTTCCTGCACGGCGGCTGGCTGCACCTGCTGGGCAACATGCTGTTCCTGCTGATCTTCGGCAACAACATCGAGGACCGGCTGGGGCATGTGCGGTTCGCGCTGTTCTACGTGGCGTGCGGGTACGCGGCCGCGTACGGCTACGCCTACTTCAACGACGACTCCACCGCCCCGCTGATCGGCGCGTCCGGGGCGATCGCCGGGGTGCTCGGCGCGTATCTGGTGCTCTATCCGAGGGCCCGGGTCTGGGTCCTCGTACCCTTCTTGATCTTCCTGCCCCTGCGGCTGCCCGCGTGGATCGTGCTGGGCTTCTGGTTCGGGCTCCAGGCGGTGTACTCCTCCGGCGAGGGCGTCTCCGGCGCCGGCACCGTGGCGTACGCGGCCCATGTCGTCGGCTTCGTCGCGGGCATGCTGCTGGCCTGGCCGCTACGGCCCGGCACCCCGCCTCCGCCCGAGCCACGCGGCCTGCTGTGGGGCAGGCGGGCGCGGCGCGGTTGGTGAGACGGCGGGGCCCGCCGACCCAGCACGCCACGACATTGCCTCGCATACCCCTCCCCCGTATCCTCGGGCGCGTGGTCTCCAGGCCGGCGGCCACCGGGTCGGCCGGCACCATGCGCGGAGGGAGGGACCCGACATGGACGTCGAGGGTTTCGCTGCGGCCGGTTACGAGGAGGTGCGCCGGGTCTTCCAGGAGCTGGTGGACAGCGGGCTGGAGACCGGGGCGGGCGTGTCGGTCTGGCGGGAGGGCCGGGAGGTCGTCCGGCTGAACGCGGGGTGGGCCGATGCCGGGCGGAGCCGTCCGTGGCAGGGCGACACGTTGGTCATGCCGTACTCCCTGTCGAAGACGTTCGTCACGCTCGCGGCCCTGGTGGCGGTGCGCGACGGCGCTCTGGCGCTGGACGAGCCGATCGCCAAGTACTGGACGGAGTACGGGGCCCGCGGCAAGGAGGCGACCACCCTCCGGCAGGTGCTCACCCACCGAGCGGGCCAGCCACGTTTCCCGGCCGGAGCCGCCTCCCTGGACCTGCTGGACGACGCCGGCCTGCGAGAAGCCCTGGCCCGGGCGGCACCGGAACACGTGCCCGGAACATCACTCGGAGAGCACGCGCTGACCTACGGCCACCTGATCGACGGCATCCTTCGCGCGGCCACCGGGACGACGTTGGGCACGGTGTTCGACGACGTCGTACGCCCCGCGCTGAACCTCGACGCATGGTTCGGAGTACCGGACCACGCGCTGCACCGCGTCGCCGACCTCGAGCACGCGCACCCCGAGTGGCCGCGGCAACTGCATGCCGCACCCTGGCTGGGCGTCCCCGCCGGCGCCCTGGACACGGAGCGGACGAACTCCCGGGTCTGGCGGCAGTCGGTGTTCGGCGCGGTCAACCTGCACACCACGGCGACCGCGATGGCGGAGTTCTTCGCCCACCTCACCAGTCAGGAAGGGCCCGTCCGCCGACTCCTGGGACCGGAGCTGCACACCGAGCTCCTCACCTCCCAAGTCACCGACTACGACGAGGTCTTCGGCACCCGCATCACCTGGACGCCGGGCTTCGTACGCGACAAGGGGAAGATCGCCAAGGGCGGCATCGGTGGCTCCGCGGCCTGGTGGTCGCTGCGGCACGACCACGCCTGCGCCTACCTCACCCGCCGGCTGGACGACCACTCCCGCGCCGCCCGCGTCGCCGCGGCTCTGGGTGACGACCTGACCGTGGTGGGCGAGGACTGAGAATCACCTCCCGAAAGACCCAAAGGTCAGCCGTCTACTATGGCTTCGCGAATGCGCTCGCGCATCCGGTGGCGAAAGGGAGTCAGGGCCATGCGGCGGCTGGGGGATCTCGAGGCGGAGATCATGGACCGTCTGTGGACGTGGAACCGTCCGGCGACGGTGCGCGAGGTCGTCGACGACATCAACAAGTTCCGCCCCATCGCCTACACCACGGTGATGACCGTCACCAACATCCTGTACACCAAGGGCTGGCTGCTGCGCGGCAAGCAGGGCCGCGCCTGGTTGTACTCCCCGGTGCGCAGCCGCGAGGCGTACGCCGCCGCGCTGATGGAGGACGGCCTGGGCGAGAGCAAGGACCGCCCGGCCGCCCTCGTGCACTTCGTCGAGAACATGTCCGAGGAAGAGCTGGCAGCCCTGCGCAAGGCCCTGCGAACCGTGGGACGACAGGCGCGACCGTGAACGCGGCACCCCTCCTGGCCGGTTACACGGCAGTGGTGGGTTTCGTCGCCCCGCACCTCGTCCTGCGCGCCCGCTGGCCCCACCGGGCGCCCGCCCTGGCCGCCGTGGTCTGGCACGCGCTGACCGTCTCCTTCTCGATCGGTGCCGCACTGACCGCGTACCACCTGGCCATGCCGACCGAGCATCTCCACACCGGGGTGCTGGGCCTGCTGCACTCCTGCGGACTCGGCATCAGCGCGGACGGTCTCGACCCCGCGACCGCACACCGGCTCGCCGTCGCCCTGCCGACCTCGATCGGCGTGGCTCTGATCTGGTCCTTCTGCTTCCACGTCGGCCGTGCCCGGCGAGCGAGGACACGGCACCGGGAAGCGGTGGACCTGGTCGGCCGCCACTCGGCCGGGCTGAGCGCGACCGTCCTGCCCTACGACGTCCCCGCCGCCTACTGCCTCCCGGGCCGTCGTCCCCGCGTGGTGGTCAGCGACGCGGCCGTACGCGAACTGACGCCCGAGCAGCTCTCCGCCGTGCTGCAGCACGAGCAGGCCCACGTCCTGGGCCGTCATCATCTGGCCCTGGCGGCCGCGGAGGCGTTCCACTCGGTCTTCCGCCGGCTTCCCCTGGCGCGCCTCGCCCGTGAGCAGACGGCGCTCCTGCTGGAGATGGTCGCGGACGACCGTGCGCTGCGCGGCCACTCCGACGAGGCGCTGGCCACCGCCATGTACGAGATGGCCGCGGCCCGGATCCCGAAGGGCGCGTTCGCCGCGGGCGGGCACACGGTCCTGATCCGTCTGCAGCGGGTGCTCGGCCCGCGCAGGGCTCCTCATCCCGTCCTCTGGGGATCGGTGGCCGCCGCCGCGGCGGTCGTTCCGCTGCTGCCGCTCCTCGTCGCCTGCCCGCCCGGCCTCGGCTGACGAGCCCTTTCCGCCCCCGACCGGACGGCTTCACCAGCACGCTGACCGCCCAGGGAACCTGCGTCCTCCGGGCGGTCGGCGCGGGCCGGTGATCAGGCCCGGTAGGCCACGTTCGCCATCATCCCGGCCTCGCCGTGGTAGGCGTTGTGGCAGTGGAGCATCCACTGGCCGGGGTTGTCGGCGTCGAAGTGGACGGACAGTTTCCGTCCGGGCAGAACGATCGCGGTGTCCTTGCGCGGCCCGTCGGTGCCGAGTTGGTACGTGTGGCCGTGCAGGTGCATCGGGTGCCACATGTCGCTGTCGTTGACGAAGTCGAGCCGTACGCGCTGCCCTTCCTCGATGAGGATCGGGTTCGCCTCGGGATCGTCCATGTCGAACGGCTCGCCGTTGATGGCCCAGTCGTACTTGGCCATGCCGCCGGTCAGCCTGATCCGGTGCGTGACGTCGGTCCTGGCGGACTCCAGCCGTACCGCGTCGGCCGCCCGGAGCTGTGACGCGGTCACGATCATGCCGTCGAGTTCCTTCGGGCGGACGGTGGCGGACGGCGTGCTCCCGGAGCCGGTGCGCACCAGGGCGAAACCGTTCGCGTTCTTCCCCTCGGCCGCGGCGACGAGCGGGAAGACCCCGTCCCCGAGGGTGACGAGGACGTCGTAGCGCTCGCCCATACCGACAAGCAGGGCGTCCACCTCCTGGTGCCGGACCGGGAAGCCGTCGGTGTGCGTGATGGTCAGCTTGTGGTCGCCGAGGGCCAGGCGGTACGCGGTGTCACCGCCCGCGTTGATGATCCGCAGCCGCACCTTCCTGCCGGGCTTGCCGGTGTAGACGTCCGGGTCGGCCGCCACCCTGCCGTTGATCAGGTGGTGCGGGTACTTCACGTCGCCCGCGTCGCCGCCGAGCAGGTCGCTGTCGGCGCCCATGAGCATGAACTTCATCCCTCCCATGGCCCCCATGTCGTGGCCCTCCATGCCGTCCGGGCCGGGGCTGTCGCTCTCCCCCATGTGCATGCCGCCCATGCCCTGCCCGAGTTCGGCGAAGACCTCGTCCGGGGTGCCGGTGACGCCGTCGACCCAGTCGTCGAGCAGGACGACCCATTCGTCGTCGTACGCCAGGGGCTCCTTCGGGTCCTCGACGATCAGCGGGGCGTACAGGCCGCGGTCGAGCTGGACGCCGACGTGCGGGTGGAAGAAGTACGTGCCGGGCGCGTCGGCGATGAAGCGGTACGTGAAGGTGGAGCCGGCCCGGACGGCTGTCTGGGTGGCGGGCGGCACGCCGTCCATGTCGTTGCGCAGGGCGAGGCCGTGCCAGTGGATCGATGTGGGCGTCCTGTCCGGGAGCTGGTTCGACAGCTCGGCGACGAGGGTGTCACCGGCGGAGAGACGGACCTCCCGGCCGGGGCTGCGTCCGTCGTAGGCCCAGGTCTTGGGCGTGACCCCACCGCCCAGATCGATCCTGGCGGGCGCCGCCGTCAGGGTGAGCTTCCGCTCGCGCCCGCTGCTGGTCCGCTTCTTCTCCGCGGCGGCGACGGCCGCGCCCGAGGGACCGGCCAGGGCGCTGCCGACGGAGCGGGAGTCGCCGCTGCACGCGGTGAGCGCGCCCGCTCCGGCGAGGCCCAGTCCGGCGAGCAGCATGGAGCGACGGTTGATGCTGTTCATTGAGTTGTGTCCTCTGTGTCGAAACTGCCGATGTGGTCACGGGGGACGGCACATCGCGCGCCGTCCGGCGCGGCCTATATGCGCAGTTGGGAGAGGACGGACAGGTCGGGCGGCGCCCGGCCCACCGCGGCGCCGGGTGCGTGTCCGGCCGGGTCGTGCCGCAGGTCCGCCCGTGGGGCGAACGCGGTTCGGCCGGGTACGGCGAGCTGCACCGTGTCGACGCTCGCGGTGGTGCAGTGCTGCGTTCCTGGCATGGCGCACCCGCCGCCGTCGGCGTTGTGCGGGGAGGTGTCCGAGACGGACGGTGCCGTCGTCGCGCCCTGCAGGCCATGGAAGGTGTGGACAGCACGGGCCGCATGGGAGGCGTGGACGGCATGGGCGGCGCTCGGCATGGGTCGGGCACTTGTCGCCGACACCGCCGGCGTCTCGTGGTGCACGAGCACGGCCAGTGCGACACACAGGGCGAGGAACACCCCGTACGCCCAGCGGACGGCCGTGCCGCCGCCGGGTGCCGACCGGATCGTCGTCACGTGCCTCGCCTCCGCTGGTCGCCGTCACCGCCTCCGGCATCCTACCCCCAGGGGGTACCCAGGCGACCCGGCGGGCCGGCTCCGGCGAACAAGTCCGCGCGAGCGGATCAGCCGGAGTCAGGCAGCCATCATCAGCAGCATCGTCGCCATCGATCCCCCCATCCCGATGTGACCGGCCAGGCGCGCGTTCGGCACCGAGAGCATCGCGGGAGCGCGGGCCGCCCGACGGTGACGGGCCCTGGGCACGAGCGCGGGCTCGGCCCGCTCCGCCCCGGCCGCGCCCCGCATCCGGGTGCGTACGGCCAGGGCCATGAAGACCAGGAAGTACGCGGCCAGGACCCAGAAGATCGCGCGCCAGGCGACCGAGGAACCCGAGGAGGCGGCTGCCTCGGTCATGCCGTGGGCACCCATCCCGGCCATCCCCTCCATCCCCTCCATTCCGGCCATGCCCTGCATCCCGGGCATGGCTCCGTGTCCGTGCCCGGAGGAGCCGGCCAGCGCGAGCACGGGTCCCGATGTGGAGCCCGGCATGGCCAGGGTCATCAGGACCATGGCCGCGCTGCCGACCACGAGGTGGACGCGGTGGCTCAGGTGACGCACGCCCCTCAGGAGCGCCACCTGCCGTACGGCCAGGGCGACGCCCCCGAGACACAGCAGTCCGAACACCGCCGCCCACCACATGCCGTACGTGCCGTAGAGAGCCGCGGTCGGGGGCGCCGCCATGACGGCCATGCCCACCCCCATCACGACTTCGGCTCCCGCTTCGTACCTCGCCCAGCCACTGACCAGCGTCATCCGGACGAGGTTCCCGACAGCCACTCCGGCCCCCAGTAACACCAGCGTCCAGCCCAGGAGTTGTCCCGTCACGTCGCCACCCTTCACGGAAGCCGTGTCGCGGCTCTCCGATCGCCGACCACTACGTACCTACTTAGTACTTACTACGTAGCGATCGGCGATGTGACTCACCGGCCGAAGAACCGTCCGGTCCATTGCATACCCCCTGGGGGTATGTTAACTTCCCAATCCAAAGGTACCCCCTAGGGGTATACGGAAGAAGGGGTAGGACCATGCCAACTGTCAGTCCCCGGCGTTGGTGGGCGCTCGTCGTGCTCGCCGCCGCCCAGTTCATGGTGATCATGGACACGAGCATCATCGGGGTCGCGCTCCCCGAGATGCAGCGTGAACTCGGTTTCTCCCAGGGCGAGTTGCAGTGGGTCTTCAATGCCTACGTGATCGCCTTCGGCGGACTGCTCCTGCTCGGCGGACGCCTCTCCGACCTGCTCGGCGCCCGGAAGGTCTTCAACGCCGGCTGGGTCGTCCTGATCGCGGGGTCGATCGTCGCCGCCGCCGCGCAGACCGCCTGGGTCGAGGTCGTGGGCCGCGCCGTGCAGGGCGTCGGCGGCGCCCTCATCGCACCGGCCGCCATGACGCTGCTGATGATGCTCTTCGCGCACGACCCGAAGGAACTCGGCAAGGCGATGGCGCTCTACGGCGCCGCGGCTCCCGCGGGCGGCACCGCCGGTGTCTTCCTCGGCGGCGTCTTCACCGAGTGGCTGAGCTGGCCGTGGATCTTCGTCATCTACATCCCGATCGGCGTCGCCACGCTCGCCGCCACCAAGCTGCTGCCCGCCGTCGAGTCGCGCCGGGGTGCCGTGGACGTGCTCGGTGCCGCCGCCGTCACCGCCGGCCTCGCGCTCGCCGTGTTCGCCATCGTCCGCGCGGAGCACGTCGGCTGGGGCTCGACCGCCACCGTTCTCCAACTGGCCGGTGCCGCCGCCCTCCTGGTGGTGTTCTTCGTGATCCAGAAGTCGGTGCGCCAGCCGCTCATGCCGCTGGGCATCTGGCGGGTGCCGCGCCTCGGTTCGGCCAACCTGGCGATGACGCTGCTGGGTGCCGCCTGGATCCCGATGTGGTACTTCCTCAACCTCTATCTGCAGCAGGTCCTCGGCTACGGCGCCTTCGCCTCCGGCGCGGCGCTTCTGCCGATGACCGTCCTGCTGATGATCTTCATGACGGCGATCACGGCGAAGCTGCTGGCCCGGTTCGGCGCCAAGCCGCTCATCGGCGGCGGCCTGCTGGTCCTCGCCGCCGGCCTGCTGTGGCTGTCGGCCGTCGAACCGACCGGCACCTTCGCGGTCGACGTCCTGCCGGCCTCGCTCGTCGCGGCGCTCGGCATGTCGCTGGCGTACATCCCGGCGATGATGGCCGCCATGTCCGGCGCACCGCAGGAGCAGGCGGGTCTGGCCTCCGGCATCGTCAACACCACGTACCAGGTCGGCTCGGCCCTGGGCCTGGCGGCCCTGACCGCCCTCGCCACCTCGCAGGGCGCGGGACAGCTGGGCAACCTGCCGGCGCTCACCGACGGTTTCAGTGCCGCGTTCCTGGGCGCCGCCGCGGTCGCCGCCGTCGGCGGCATCGTCACCCTCCTCGTGATGCGGACCGAGAAGGCGGCCGCCGCCGCCCAGCAGGCGGCCGCTCCGGCCGCCAAGGGCGAGCAGGTCGGCGTATAGCCGGCGAGCTGCCCGGCAGCCACTTGCGACACCACGACCAGGGGCCGCCCGATGTCCGAACAGACATCGAGCGGCCCCTTCTCGTGTCCATGGGTTCACGCGTCACGCGTCACGCGTCACACGTCACACGTCACACGTCACACGTCACACGGAGAGGAGCACGGCATGGACATCCACACCCGGGCCGTACACATCGTCAACGATCCGCCGGGCGAGGCGACGCGGAGCGGCGGCCACCCGCTCAGCGTCCCCATCGTCCAGTCGTCGGCCTTCGCCTTCGACTCGGCCGACGCGCTCGCGGACGCCATGGCGGACCCCGACGGCCCGTACGTCTACAGCAGGCGCGGAAACCCCACCGTACGTGCCCTGGAGCGGACGCTCGCCGGTCTGGAGGGTGGCGCGTCGGCCCTGGCCTTCGCCTCCGGGATGGGGGCGATCAGCGGGGTGTTCCTCGCCCTGCTGCGCCCCGGCGACCACGTACTGGCGCAACGCTGCCTGTACGGGGGTACGTACGCCGTCCTGTCCGATCTCGCCGCACGGTACGGCATCGAGGTCGAGTACCTCGCGGGCGACGACCGCGCGGAGTTCGAGCGGCTGGTACGGCCGGGCAGGACCCGGCTGCTCCATCTGGAGACGATCGCCAACCCGACCGGCCATGTCCCCGATCTGCCCGGGCTGCTGGCCGCGGCACGACGGCACGGGGTGACGAGCGTCGTGGACAACTCCCTTGCCTCACCGGTGCTGTGCCGTCCCGTAGAGCACGGTGCCGACATCGTGGTGCACTCCACGACCAAGTACCTGGCGGGCCACTCCGACGTCCTGGGCGGTGCGGCCGTCTTCGCGGACGACGGGCTGCGGCGAGCGATCTGGCCCCGCACCGTCGAACTCGGGGCTGCGGCCGACCCGTTCGCGGCCTGGCTGACCCTGCGCGGGCTGCCGACCCTGCCGCTGCGGATGCGCCAACACTGTGTGAACGCCGGACTCCTCGCCCGCAGGCTCGCGGAACACCCGGCCGTCAGAGCGGTGCACTGGCCGTGGCTGGCCGGCCATCCCTCGTACGACGTGGCGCGCAAGGTCCTGTCGGGGGGCGGCGGGATGGTCTCGTTCGAGCTGGCCGGAGGGCGGGCCGAGGGCCGGGCGTTCATCGAGAACGTGCGCGTCGCACGGCTGGCGCTGTCGCTCGGCGGAGTGGAGACCCTCGTCGCCCACCCGGCCTCCACCTCGCACCGGGAGCTGGACGAGCGGGCACTGGCGGCCGCCGGGATCGGTACGGGCCTGGTGCGCGTCTCGGCCGGGATCGAGGACGGCGAGGACCTCTGGCGCGACATCGCACAGGCCTTGGACGCCGCCAGGGGTGCCGCCGCGCACTCCACTTCTGACACAGCCGCATATTTGGATTGACAAAATAAATGGTCGATTCGTAGATTGGTTCGCGCATAGGGAAGAGAGTCGCCACCTCTCAGGGGGGATCGCGTCATGCGCTACTTCGAGGACTTCCGCACCGGTGACATCCATGAGCTCGGCACCGTGACCGTGACCGAGGAGGAGGTGCTGGAGTTCGCCAGGCGTTTCGACCCCCAGCCGTTCCACACCGACACGGAGCTCGCGGCCCGTTCGTCCTTCGGCGGGCTGATCGCCAGCGGATTCCACACGGCGTCGATGTTCATGCGGCGGTACGTCGACGGGCTGCTCGCCTACAGCGCCTGCGCGGGCTCGCCCGGCATCGACGAGGTCCGGTTCCACCGGCCGGTCCGGCCCGGTGACAAGCTCACGGCCCGGATCGAGATCCTCGGCTCGCGTCCCTCGCTCACCAGTCCTGCCACCGGCATCGTGCAGCCCCGCTGCCAGCTGGTGACCCCTGACGGGACGGTCGTGTTCAGCATGGTCCTGCACAGCATCTTCCGGCGGCGCCCCGCCGACTCCGCCGCCCCCGACGCCGTGTCGTCGATGCCCATGGCGGAGGACCCGGTCCCCTGTGCGGGTCCGCGCAGCTGAGCACGGCCGTCCTTCTCACTCCCACTCACCGAAGGGGGCCTTACGTGGAGGCCGTATCCCGCACCGCGCAGTGGACCGCCGCCGCGCGGGCCCTGGAGACCGAGCGCGAGGACCGGCTGTTCGCCGACCCGTACGCGCGCACCGTCGCCGACACGATCGGATTCGAGCTCCTCGACCGGTACGCGGGCGCGGGCACCGTCCCGTTCCTGGCCATCCGCACCACCTACCTGGACCGCGCCATCGGCCGCGCGGTCCAGGAGCAGGGCATCCGGCAGGTCGTCTTCCTCGCCGCCGGCATGGACACCCGCTTCCACCGGCTGCCCTGGCCCGACGGCGTGACCGTCTACGAACTCGACCGGCCCGCGCTGCTCGACGCCAAGGCGCGGATGCTGGCCGACGAACCCGCCCCGGCCGGACGTACCCGCCGTACCGTCGCCGTCGACCTGACCCAGGACTGGACCGGTCCGCTGAAGGAGGCGGGCTGGCACTCCGAGCAGCCGACCCTGTGGGTCGTGGAGGGCCTGCTGTTCTTCCTTCCCGAGCAGGCGGTGCGCACCCTCCTCTCCACCGTCGCCCAGCTCGGCGCGCCCGGCTCCGTCCTGCTCGGAGACGTCATCAGCCGCGCCGCTCTGGAGAACCCGCTGTCCCGCCCCTTCCTCAACTCCCTGGAGGAGGACGGCAATCCGTGGCTGTTCGGTACGGAGGAACCCGAGCAGCTCCTCGCCGAGTGCGGCTGGCAGGTCCGCGAGATCAGGCAACCCGGTGAGGAGGGCGCGGACTTCGGGCGCTGGCCCTACCCGGTGCCGCCGCGGGCGACGACCCGTGTGCCGCGCTCCTTCCTGTTCACGTGCGACCTGCCCGACACTCACGAAGGGGAAGCCCGATGAGCACACCGAGTCAGGCCACCACCGACTTCCACCAGCGCGTCATCGGCGACGCGGCCGCCGCCGTCCGCGGGCTGAGCGTCTCCCTCGGAGAGCGCCTGGGCCTGTACCGGGCGCTGACCGAGCACGGGCCGCTCACCCCCTCGCAGCTCGCGTCGAGGACGGGCATCACCGAGCGGTACGCCGAGGAGTGGCTGCACGCGCAGCTCAGCGCCGCGTACGTGGAACGCGATCCGGCCTCCGGCGCGTACCGGCTGCCCGAGGCGCACGCACCCGTACTCGCCGATCCCACCGCGGTCACGTTCGCGGCGGGCTTCTTCACCGCGCTCAAGGCGCTGTACGCCACCGAGGACCTGCTCGTGGACGCCTACCGCACCGGGGACGGCGTCGGCTGGGCCGAGCACGACCCGGCCCTCGACACCGGCATGGGCAGCTTCTTCCAGCCCACCTACGAGCACCGCCTCGTCCCCGACTGGCTGCCCAGTCTGCACGACGTGACCGACAAGCTCGCCGGCGGCGGCACCGTCGCGGACGTCGGGTGCGGCGTCGGCCACACGACGCTGCTCATCGCGAAGGCCTTCCCCAACGCCACGGTGTACGGCTTCGACTACTCGGAGGAGGCCATCGGCATCGCCCAGCAGCTGGCCGAGGCCGCGGGCCTCGCCGACCGGGTCGTCTTCGAGGCCGCCTCCGCCGACGACTACCCCGGCACCGGCTACGACCTCGTCACCTTCTTCAACTGCCTGCACGACATGGGCGATCCGGTCGCCGCGGCCCAGCACGTGCACAAGTCGCTCGACCCCGACGGCACGTGGATGCTCGTCGAGTCCAACGTCTCCCCCGCCGACATCGACACCCGCACGCCCGCCGCCCACATGTTCATGGCGCTGTCGGCCGTGATGTGCCTGCCGGTGGCCGTCGCCCAGCGGGGGCCGCACGCCCTCGGCAACCACTCCGGGGAGCAGGCGTTCAGGGCCATCGCCGAGGAGGCCGGGTTCACCCGCTGGCGGCGCGCCACCGAGACACCGGTCAACGCCGTCTACGAGGTCCGCCCCTAGCTCCGTCACCAGCCTCCTTACGAGTTCCCTCCCGGACAGCGCCCTCCCCCTCGCGTACCTCACAGGAGAGACCATGAGCACGACGGCCCTGCCCGTCACCGACCGTTTCCGCGAAGTCCTCGACCGGCTCAGCGAGAAGGCCATCGAGGACTACTACAACCCCTACCAGCACTTCGACTGGCCGGACGCGCTGGACGAGAACCGCATGTGGATGAGTCCGGAACTGCTCACCCCGTACGGCACCCGGCACTTCGACGAACTCGGCGAACAGACGCTGATACGGCTCTCGAAGTGGGAGTCGGTCAACTTCTACAGCCTCAACGTCCACGGCATCCGCGAACTGCTCATCGAGGTCGTCGGCCGCATCCACATGCCGGGTTTCGAGGTCCCCTCGGACTTCTTCCACCACTTCATCGGTGAGGAGAACGAACACATGTGGTTCTTCGCCGAGTTCTGCCGACGCTACGGCAACAAGATCTACGGCTCCACGGCCATGCGCGCCGACTCCGCCTGGGAACCCGAGGTCGAGAACTTCCTGGTGTTCGCCCGCATCCTGTTCTTCGAGGAGCTCGTCGACCACTACAACACCCGTATGGCGCAGGACACCTCGCTCTGCGACACCATCCGGCAGGTCAACCGGCTGCACCACCAGGACGAGTCCCGGCACATCGCCTTCGGCCGCGAACTGGTCGCGCTCCTCTTCACACGGATGCGCGAGGCGGTCGGCGAGGAGCGGCTGCGCGAGGTGGAGGCCTATCTGAAGCGGTACGTCGTCTTCAGCGTCAACTCCCTCTACAACCCGCACGTGTACCGCGACGCCGGCATCGCCGACCCGCTCGCCCTGCGCAACGCGCTCATCGCGGACGAGGCCCGCCGCGCCCACGAACGCAGGGCGATCCGCAAACCCCTCGCGTTCTTCCTCAAGACCGGGATCTTCACCGACGACACGCTGCCCGCCATCTGACCCGAGAGGGGTTCACCGTGTCCATCGACACCCAGACCCTGGAACGATGTTCACCCGGGGGGTCCCGCGGGCTTCCCGCGCTCGGCCCCGAGGCCACCGCCCTGCTCCGGCTCCTGGACGAGACCTTCGAGAGCTGGGGCATCGCGGCCGGGGCGCAGATCATGACCATGCCGCCCCTGCTGCCGGCCGCCGACCTGGCCCGCCTGGACTACTACGAGAACTTCCCCCACCAGGCCGTCGTCGCCGCGCCCCTCGAAGTGGACCGGCGCGGCGACTTCTGCGCCGAGACCGGCTGCTTCCCGTGCAACTCCCTGCAGCCGGCCGCACTGGGCCTGCCCTCCGCGTCCTGCTACGGCGTCTACCTCCACCACGAGGGCCGCGCCGTCGCCGACGACACCCTCGTCACCGTCGTCGGCTGGTGCTTCCGCAAGGAGGAGCGCTACGAGGGACTGCGCCGCCAACTCGGCTTCCGCATGCGGGAGATCGTGGCGCTGGGCGACCGCGAGCACGCCGAGAACCATCTGTGCGCGTTCACCGAGCGCATCGCCGCCTTCGCCGAGGCGCTCGACCTTCCGCTGCGCAGGGAAGCCGCCTGCGACCCGTTCTACGACAAGGGCGGCTCCAAGGCCGTGCTGCAACGGCTCTCACCGGTCAAGCACGAGTTCCTGTACGAGGACCTGGCGATCGCCTCCGTCAACACGCACCGCAACTTCTTCGGCGACCGCTGCGCCATCTCCCTGAGCTCGGGGGGACCCGCGTTCACCAGCTGTGTGGCCTTCGGCCTCGAACGCTGGCTCTCCGCGCTCACCCGGTGCCACGGCGGCTGGGAGGCCGCCACCAAAGCGGTGCACCGGGCCAGGGCCGCGGTCACCGGCGGGCCGGTGACCTAGGGTGCCGGCCCGCCCCACCGCCCCGCCGGCGGGCGGCCTGGGCTGGGCGAATCTCGGCTTGGACATCGTCTCCGTCAACCGTGTCCGCGGGCTTCTCGCCGCATACGGCGAGGAATTCTTCGACAGGATGCTCGACCCCGGCGAACTGGCCGACTGCCGTACGTCCTCGGGCCTCGACGTGCTCAGCCTCTGCGGGCGCATCGCGGCCAAGGAAGCGGCGTTCAAGACCCTCCGGGTCCGCGGCAGGCTGCTGCCCTGGCGCGACATCGTGGTACGCCGCTCGGACGGCGGCTGGCCGCTCGTGCGCTTACGGAGCACCGCGGCCGACATGGCGGCCGACTCCGGCATCACCGAGATCACCGTGAGCATCAGCCACGACGTGGACTACGCGGTGGCCGTGGCCGCCCCCGTCCTCGGCCTCCCCAGCGACCCGCGTCCGGGATCGCCCTCTCCCCCGCCCTCATCCCGTCCCAGCACGTCAAGGTCCACCTCGAGTTCAAGGAGTACTCCCATGACTGACGGTCTGCAGCAGGTCAAGGACTGGATCCTCAAGCGTCACCCGGAGCGCGAGGACCTCGCCACGGACGTGGACCTCATCGAGAACCGGCTGATCGACTCGCTGTCCTTCGTCGAGTTCGTCTTCCTGCTGGAGCAGCTCAGCGGCAAGCCGATCGAGATGGAGACCCTCGAGGTCGACGCCATCCGCACCCTGGACGCCATCGAGCGCACCTTCTTCCGTGCGGAGGTGCGCTGAGATGGGCCTGAGGCTCTTCACCTCCGAATCCGTCACCGAGGGCCATCCCGACAAGATCGCCGACCGGATCAGCGACACCGTCCTCGACGCACTGCTGCGCGACGACCCGCGGGCCCGGGTGGCGGTGGAGACACTGATCACCACCGGCCAGGTGCACATCGCGGGCGAGGTCACGACCAGTGCGTACGCCCCGATCGCGCAGCTCGTCCGCGAGGCCGTCCTCGACATCGGCTACGACTCGTCGGCCAAGGGCTTCGACGGAGCGTCCTGCGGGGTGTCCGTCTCGATCGGAGCGCAGTCCCCGGACATCGCGCAGGGAGTCGACACGGGCGGCGCCGGCGATCAGGGCCTGATGTTCGGATACGCCACCGACGAGACGCCGGAGCTGATGCCGCTGCCCATCCAGCTCGCGCACCGGCTCTCGCGACGGCTCAGCGAGGTCCGCAAGGACGGCACGGTCCCCTACCTGCGCCCGGACGGCAAGACGCAGGTCACCATCGAGTACCGGGGCAGCCGCCCGGTCCGGCTCGACACGGTCGTCGTCTCCTCGCAGCACGCGCGCGACATCGACCTCGACTCGCTCCTGGCCCCCGACGTACGCGAGTTCGTGGTCGAACCCGAGTTGAAGGCCCTCGCCGAACAGGGCGTGAACCTGGAGAGCGACGGCTACCGGCTGCTGGTCAACCCCACCGGCCGCTTCGAGATCGGCGGCCCGATGGGCGACGCCGGCCTCACCGGCCGCAAGATCATCATCGACACCTACGGCGGCATGGCCCGCCACGGCGGCGGCGCCTTCTCCGGCAAGGACCCCTCCAAGGTCGACCGCTCCGCCGCCTACGCCATGCGCTGGGTCGCCAAGAACGTCGTCGCCGCCTCTCTCGCCCGGCGCTGCGAGGTCCAGGTGGCCTACGCGATCGGCAGGGCCGAACCGGTCGGGCTCTTCGTGGAGACGTACGGCACCGAATCCGTGCCCGTGCAGCGCATCCAGACGGCCATCACCTCCGTCTTCGATCTCCGCCCGGCCGCGATCATCCGCGACCTTGACCTGCTGCGCCCCATCTACGCGCAGACGGCGGCGTACGGCCACTTCGGCCGCGAACTCCCGCACTTCACCTGGGAGCGCACCGACCGCGCCGACGCGCTGCGCGAGGCGGCGAGGGCCTGACATGCGGATCGCTGTCACGGGCTCCATCGCCACCGACCACCTGATGACCTTCCCCGGAAGCTTCACCGATCAGCTCCTGGCCGACCGGCTCGACCGGGTCTCCCTGTCGTTCCTCGCGGACCGCCTGGAGATACGGCGGGGCGGAGTGGCAGCGAACATCTCGTTCGGACTCGGGCTGCTCGGGCTGCGCCCGGTACTCGCCGGCGCGGTCGGCGGCGACTTCGAGCCCTACCGCGTCTGGCTGAAGCAGCACGGAGTGGACACCGACTCGGTGCTGGTCAGCCAGGAACACCACACGGCCCGGTTCGTCTGCACGACGGACCGGATGCAGAACCAGATCGCCACCTTCTACGCGGGCGCCATGACGCAGGCGCGGCACATCGACCTGGCCGACGTCATCGAACGCGTCGGACGGCTGGGCCTCGTCATGGTCTCGCCGGACGACCCCGAGGCCATGCTGCGTCACACGCGCACCTGCCGCAGACTCGGGATCCCCTTCGCGGCCGACCCCTCGCAGCAGTTGGCGCGGCTCGACAAGGACGCCGTCCTGGACCTCGTCGACGGCGCGCGCTGGCTGTTCACCAACGAGTACGAGGCCGCGCTGCTGCGGGAACGCACCGGTCTGACCACGGCCGGAGTCCTGCGCCTGGTGGGCACGTGGGTCACCACCCACGGCGCGGCCGGCGTGCGGATCCAGTCGGCGGACGGCGAGGTCACGGCCGTACCGGCCGTGGAGACCGCGGGCGTCGTCGACCCCACCGGCGTCGGCGACGCCTTCCGGGCCGGTTTCCTCGCCGGCATGGCCTGGGGGGTGTCCCGGACGTGCGCGGCCCAGTTGGGCTGCGTCGTAGCGGCCACCGTGCTCGACTACGTGGGGACCCAGGAGTACCGGCTGTACCGCGATTCGCTCGTCGCCCGTATCCGCGGCACGTACGGCGCGGGGTGCGTCGCCCATCTCGTGACCCATCTGAGGGAGCTCACGTGAGGCAGACGACCGGTATGAACACGCCTCCGGGTACGGACAGGGTCACGGGTACGGACAGGGTCACGGCCCTGCGCGAGGCGCTCCGCACGCGGGTGGTGGTGGCCGACGGCGCGATGGGCACGATGCTCCAGGCGCAGGACCCGACGCTGGAGGACTTCCAGCAGTTGGAGGGTTGCAACGAGATCCTGAACCTCACCCGCCCCGACATCGTGCGTTCGGTGCACGAGGAGTACTTCGCGGTGGGTGTGGACTGCGTCGAGACGAACACCTTCGGGGCGAACTTCTCCGCCCTGGGCGAGTACGACATCTCCGAGCGCGTGTACGAGCTGTCGGAGGCGGGGGCGCGGATCGCCCGTGAGATCGCCGACGAGTTCACGGCGTCGACCGGGCGACAGCGCTGGGTGCTGGGCTCGATGGGGCCGGGCACGAAGCTGCCGACGCTGGGCCACGCCCCGTATACGGTTCTGCGCGACGCCTACCAGCGGAACGCCGAGGGGCTGATCGCCGGTGGTGCGGATGCGCTGCTGGTGGAGACCACCCAGGACCTGCTCCAGACCAAGGCCGCGGTACTGGGGGCCAAGCGCGCCTCGGACGTACTGGGCGCCGAGGTGCAGCTGATCGTGTCGGTGACGGTGGAGACGACCGGCACGATGCTGCTGGGCTCGGAGATCGGTGCCGCGCTGACGGCCCTGGAGCCGCTCGGCATCGACATGATCGGCCTGAACTGCGCGACCGGCCCGGCCGAGATGAGCGAGCACCTGCGGTACCTGGCCCGGCATGCCCGGGTGTCGCTGTCGTGCATGCCCAACGCCGGTCTGCCCGTGCTGGGGAAGGACGGCGCGCACTACCCGCTGTCTCCGAGGGAGTTGGCGGATGCGCAGGAGACATTCGTCCGGGAGTACGGGCTGTCCTTGGTGGGCGGTTGCTGCGGTACCACGCCGGAGCATCTGCGGCAGGTCGTCGAGCGGGTGCGCGGTCTCGCCCCGGCCGAGCGTGATCCGCGCCCGGAGCCCGGTGCGGCTTCCCTCTATCAGACGGTGCCGTTCCGTCAGGACACCTCCTACCTGGCGATCGGTGAGCGCACCAACGCCAACGGGTCCAAGAAGTTCCGGACCGCGATGCTGGAGGCCCGCTGGGACGACTGTGTGGAGATGGCGCGGGAGCAGATCCGTGAGGGCGCGCACATGCTGGACCTGTGCGTGGACTACGTCGGCCGCGACGGTGTGGCGGACATGGAGGAACTCGCGAGCCGGTTCGCGACCGCGTCCACTTTGCCGATCGTGCTGGACTCCACCGAGGTCGAGGTCATCGAGGCCGGGCTGGAGAAGCTCGGTGGACGCGCGGTCATCAACTCCGTCAACTACGAGGACGGCGACGGCCCCGAGTCCCGGTTCGCGAAGGTCACCAAGCTCGCGCGGGAGCACGGGGCGGCGCTGATCGCGCTGACCATCGACGAGGAGGGCCAGGCCCGCACCCCGCAGAAGAAGGTGGAGATCGCCGAGCGGCTGATCGCGGACCTCACCGGTAACTGGGGCATCCACGAGTCGGACATCCTCATCGACACCCTGACCTTCACGATCTGCACCGGTCAGGAGGAGTCCCGCAAGGACGGCATCGCCACCATCGAGGCGATCCGCGAACTCAAGCGCCGCCACCCCGACGTCCAGACCACCCTGGGCTTGTCGAACATCTCCTTCGGCCTGAACCCGGCCGCGCGCATCCTGCTCAACTCCGTCTTCCTGGACGAGTGTGTCAAGGCGGGCCTGGACTCGGCGATCGTGCACGCCTCGAAGATCCTGCCCATCGCCCGCTTCGACGACGAGCAGGTCACCACCGCCCTCGACCTGATCCACGACCGGCGCGCCGAGGGTTACGACCCACTGCAAAAGCTCATGCAGCTCTTCGAGGGTGCCACGGCGAAGTCGCTGAAGGCGGGCAAGGCCGAGGAGCTGGCCGCGCTGCCGTTGGAGGAGCGTCTGAAGCGGCGCATCATCGACGGTGAGCGCAACGGCCTGGAGCAGGATCTGGACGCGGCTCTTGCGGACACGCCGGCTCTCGACATCGTCAACAACACCTTGCTGGACGGCATGAAGGTGGTCGGTGAGCTGTTCGGCTCCGGGCAGATGCAGTTGCCGTTCGTGCTGCAGTCGGCGGAGGTGATGAAGACGGCCGTCGCCCACCTCGAGCCGCACATGGAGAAGTCGGACGCCGAGGGCAAGGGCACCATCGTGCTGGCGACCGTGCGCGGGGACGTGCACGACATCGGCAAGAACCTGGTCGACATCATCCTGTCCAACAACGGCTACAACGTCGTCAACCTCGGGATCAAGCAGCCGGTCTCGGCGATCCTGGAGGCTGCCGCCGAGCACCGCGCGGACGTGATCGGCATGTCGGGGCTGTTGGTGAAGTCCACGGTGATCATGAAGGAGAACCTGGAGGAGCTCAACCAGCGCGGTCTGGCCGCCGACTTCCCCGTCATCCTCGGCGGCGCCGCCCTCACCCGCGCCTACGTCGAGCAGGACCTGCACGAGATCTACCAGGGCGAAGTC
Source organism: Streptomyces sp. NPDC046862 (assembly GCF_040704615.1). Lineage (NCBI taxonomy): Bacteria > Bacillati > Actinomycetota > Actinomycetes > Kitasatosporales > Streptomycetaceae > Streptomyces > Streptomyces sp. NPDC046862. The sequence continues at coordinate 128,634 of NZ_JBEYXP010000032.1, forward strand.
CGCTACGCCCGCGACGCGTTCGAGGGCCTGCGCCTGATGGACGCCCTCATCGGCGTCAAGCGGGGCGTCCCCGGAGCGGTCCTGCCCGAACTCAAGAAACGCCGGGTGCCGAAGCGGGAGTCGGTCCTGGAGGAACCGCGGGACGTCGGACGGTCGGATGTCGCCGCCGACAACCCGGTGCCCGCTCCGCCGTTCTGGGGCACCCGCGTCATCAAGGGCATCCAGCTGGGGGAGTACGCGTCCTGGCTGGACGAGGGTGCCCTGTTCAAGGGCCAGTGGGGACTCAAGGGTGACACCGTCGAGAGCGAGGGCCGACCGCGGCTGCGGATGTGGCTCGACCGGCTGCGCACGGAGAACCTGCTCGAAGCGGCCGTGGTCCACGGCTACTTCCCCTGTGTGTCCAAGGGCGACGACCTGATCGTCCTGGACGAGCAGGGCAACGAGCGGACGCGGTTCACCTTCCCGCGTCAGCGCCGGGGCCGCCGGCTGTGCCTGGCCGACTTCTTCCGCCCGGAGGAGTCCGGTGAGACCGACGTCGTGGGCCTGCAGGTCGTCACCGTGGGGTCGCGCATCGGTGAGGAGACCGCCCAGCTCTTCGAGTCCAACGCCTACCGCGACTACCTCGAACTGCACGGCCTGTCCGTGCAGTTGGCCGAGGCCCTCGCCGAGTACTGGCACGCGCGTGTGCGTGCCGAACTCGACATCTCCACGGCCGACCCGACCACCCTCGACGGCATGCTCCGCACCGAGTACTGCGGCTGCCGATACTCCCTCGGTTATCCGGCCTGCCCGAATCTGGAGGACCGCGCCAAGATCGCCGGCTTGCTGGGGCCCGAGCGGATCGGCGTGCGGCTCTCCGAGGAGTTCCAGCTGCACCCCGAGCAGTCCACCGACGCCATCGTCGTCCACCACCCGGAGGCGGGCTACTTCAACGCGGGCGGTGGACGCTGATGCCGACGTTCTCCTTCGAGTTCTTTCCGCCGAAGACCGAAGCCGGCGAGCGCACCCTCTGGAACACCGTTCGCCGTGTGGAACCCCTCCGCCCCGACCGGGTCTCCGTGACGTACGGGGCAGGAGGCTCCTCCCGCGACCGGACCGTGGCCGTCACCCGGCGCATCGCCGCCGAGACCACGCTGCGGCCGGTCGCCCATCTCACCGCGGTCGGCCACTCGGTCGCCGAACTGCGGGCGGTCATCGGGCAGTACGCGGACGCGGGCATCCGGGACGTCCTGGTCCTGCGGGGCGACCCGCCCGGCGACCCGGGCGGTCCCTGGACACCGCACCCGGAGGGATTCACGTACGCCAGGGAACTCGTCGAACTCGTCCGCTCCCTGGGCGACTTCACCATCGGAGTGGCGGCCTTTCCCGAGCGGCACCCGCGTTCACCGGACTGGGACAGCGACATCCGGCACTTCGTCGCCAAGTGCCGGGCCGGGGCCGACTACGCCATCACCCAGATGTTCTTCCACGTGGAGGACTATCTGCGGCTGCGCGACAGGGTGACCGCAGCCGGCTGCGGCATACCGATCATCCCGGAGATCATGCCCGCCACCGACGTCCGCCAGATCCGCCGCTTCGCGGAACTGTCCGGCGCGGCCTTCCCCGAGGACCTGGCGCACCGCCTGGCAGCCGCGCGCGACAATCCCGCCGAGGGCCACCGCATCGGCGTCGACCACGCCACCGACATGGCCGAACGGCTACTCGCCGAAGGGGCGCCCGGGCTGCACTACATCACGCTCAACCGGTCCACAGCCGCGCTGGACATCCACCGCAACCTTCAGATCCCAAGGAGCCTCAGTGTCCGCTGAGTTCACGGACTTCAAGGTCGCCGACCTGTCCCTGGCCGAGTTCGGCCGCAAGGAGATCACCCTCGCCGAGCACGAGATGCCCGGCCTGATGGCGATCCGCAGGGAGTACGCCGACGCCCAGCCCTTGGCCGGCGCCCGCATCACCGGCTCCCTGCACATGACCGTCCAGACGGCCGTCCTCATCGAGACGCTGGTCGCGCTCGGCGCGCAGGTCCGCTGGGTGTCGTGCAACATCTTCTCCACCCAGGACCACGCCGCCGCAGCCATCGCCAGCGCCGGTATCCCGGTCTTCGCGTGGAAGGGCGAGACGCTGGAGGAGTACTGGTGGTGCACGGAGCAGGCGCTGACCTGGCCCGACTCGCCCACCGGCGGCCCGAACATGATCCTCGACGACGGCGGCGACACCACTCTCCTCGTCCACAAGGGCGTCGAGTACCAGAAGACCGGTGAACTCCCGCCCGCCGACAACGAGGAACTCGCCGTCGTCCAGGCCCTGTTGAAGTCGAGCACCCTCGACTGGACCACCCTTGCCTCCGAGATCCGCGGGGTGACGGAGGAGACCACGACCGGTGTCCACCGCCTGTACGAGATGCAGCGCGACGGTGTCCTGCTGTTCCCGGCGATCAACGTGAACGACGCCGTGACGAAGTCGAAGTTCGACAACAAGTACGGCTGCCGGCACTCGCTGATCGACGGCATCAACCGTGCCAC